>NZ_JBFAOO010000011.1:0-79635 GCF_040675265.1 Microbispora sp. NPDC049633 | reverse complement strand
GGTCGGTGGCGCCCTCGGCGCGGGCGGCGGCGACCTGTTCCTCGGTCACGTCCCTGCCGCTGCGTTGCACGGAGGCCGCGATGCGCAGCAGCGCCCGCATCTTGGGTGTCACCGGCGCGGTGTCGAGGTCGGCGCGCACCTGCTCGACCAGGTCCATCCCCTCGGGGAGCTGCGCGGCGGCGAAGGCGGAGTGGGAGGAGGCGCAGAACCGGCACTGGTTGAGCGACGAGACGTAGGCGGCGATCAGCTCGCGCTCTCCCCTGGTCAGCGTGTGGGCCGCGCGCAGCAGCACCTCCGCCAGCGCGTTCATCGGCGTGGCGGTCTCGGGCCGGTAGCCGAACAGGCCGATGATGCCGGGCTCCTCGGTGGGCAGGGTGATATGGGGCATCCTCACTCCTCGGACTGGCGGGCGGGCGGGAGGCGACAGACGGGGACGGCGGGGATCGGGACGATTCCGGACCGGTCGAATAGCGATTTCCGGCGGTATCGCGAGAAGAAACGGCCCGCCGAATGCTCATGATCCTTACTCCTCCACATCGATGTCAACGGGCGATTCGGGTGTGTCGGTGAATCGCCAGGTCCGGGCCGTTTTCCTGGTGGGGTTAGCGCACTCTGGCCTTGTGGTAAGTCCGTTCTCACCGCGATATTCGCTGACACTGTTCGAGGCACGGCGCCGGCACAATCACCCGAATAGGCCAACCCCAATACGGAGGGTGCATAATGTCGGAACACCCCAATGTGATCGTGGTGCGGGAGAGCTACGACGCCCTGGCCAAAGGAGACCTCGATTACCTCAGGGGTACCCTGCTCGCCGACGACGTGGTATTCCACGTCCCGGGCCGCGGCGCCCTGGCCGGCGCGTACCGGGGCAAGGACGAAGTGGTGAACTATCTCGCCCGGCTCGGTGAATTGTCCGAGAACACGCTGGGATACGAGCCGGAATCATTCCTCGTCGGAGACGACAGGGTCGCCGCGGTGGTCCGTGTCCGGGGTGAGCGCGGCGACCGCCGCCTCGACGACCACGGCGTCCAGGTGTTCCGCGTGGCCGAGGGGAAGATCACCGAACGCTGGAGCTACCCCTACGACCCCTATCTCTTCGACGAGTTCTCCGCCTGACGCCGTCTCGTGGAGGGCGGCCGGGCGGACCCGGCCCGGCCGCCCCACCCTCATCCCGCCGCCGCGAGGGCCTCGGCCAGCACCGCCACGTACCCCTGCGTGAGCCTGGCCCGTTCGAGATAGTGCTCCGGGTCGTCGGAGGCCACCGTGCCGAGGCCGTCGACGTACCGGTTGAACATGCAGAAGGCGGCGGCGATGAGGACGGTGTCGTGGATTTCCAGGTCGGTGGCGCCCTCGGCGCGGGCGGCGGCGACCTGTTCCTCGGTCACGTCCCTGCCGCTGCGTTGTACGGAGGCCGCGATGCGCAGCAGCGCCCGCATCTTGGGTGTCACCGGCGCGGTGTCGAGGTCGGCGAGCACCTGCTCGACCAGGTCCATCCCCTCGGGCAGTCGTACGGCGGCGAACGCGGCATGGGTGTGGAAACAGAATCGGCAGCGGTTCAGCGCGGAAACGTAGGCGCCGATCAATTCGCGTTCTCCGCGGCCGAGCGTGCCGTCCCCGCGTAACAGGACGTCCACCAGTTGGTTCATCGGCAGCGCGGCCTCCGGGCGGAACCGGAAAAGGCCGCGAACTCCGGGCTCGTCGGTGGCGAGGGCGATATACGGCCGGGTGCCTCCGCGGTGATTGGTGTGCTGCGGGCCGGTCCGCGCGCCCTGTCGTGGAGAAGGGACGATGGACAGCTCCGTGGCGACGTTGGGACGTGCCGCGGGCGTGACTGCGTGTGTCATTTCCCTGACTTTCTCCTCGTGGTTTTCCTCCCACCATCAACAGTGCGAAGAGAAAGGCGGGACAACCAGGCGAAGGCGGCTCAGCAAGATGTCCGCCGCTGGCATTCTTCTGTCAATTCCCGAACTTGACGGCGTTTCTCCTGGGACGGAACGCTCGTCCCCGGTAGGACCGGTGGCTCCCGTCAGGCGGGGACGGGCACGTGGGCCGTGCTCCGGCGGCGTTCGGCCTCGGCGCGGGTGGTCGCCTCCCGGACCGGGCGCCGCACGAGCATCCCCACCAGCGTGGCCGCGGCCGCGCTGCCCAGCCCGATGACCCAGCCCGCCGGGCCGAGCGGCCGGCAGCCGAAGACCGTGCTGACTCCCGGCACCGTGACGATGAACCACAGGACGGCCAGCGACGACAGCGACGCGAGCACGATGATCCTGTCCCGGCCGCCGCCCGCGAGCGTCTGCAGCAGCTGCGCGGACACGAGCGCGACCAGGCCGACGGTGTCCGCGCGCACGCGGGTGCCGGTCATGCGGCCCAGGATCCACGCGGCCGTCGCCGCCGCCGTCGTGACCGCCGCGCGCAGATAGATGTCGCGGGTCAGCGACGCGCCCAGCGACGCCTCCGGGCCCTCGGCGAGGAGCTTGTCCGGGTCGGTCGAGGCGGGCGGCCGTACGGCCACCGCCATGGCCGGCACCATGTCGGTGAGCAGGTTGACCAGCAGGAGCTGCCGGGCGTTGAGCGCGCTGCCGCCCGCCAGCAGGTTGGACCCCACGGTGAAGGCGATCTCGCCGATGTTGCCGCCGAGGAGAATGCTCAGCGCGTCGCGCACCGAGGTCCACATCGCCCTGCCCTCGACGATGGCGTCCACGATCGTCTCGATGCGGTCGTCGGTGACGACGAGGTCGGCGGCGGCCCGCGCGGCGGGCGTCGCCCGCGAGCCGAGGGCGATGCCCACGTCGGCCGTGCGGATGGCGGGCGCGTCGTTGGCGCCGTCTCCGGTGACGGCGACGACCTCTCCCGCCCGGCGCAGGCACGTGACGATCCTGGCCTTGTGCGCGGGCGTGGTCCTGGCGAAGACCGCCACGTCGGGCAGCACCTTGGTCAGCGTCTCGTCGTCCAGTTCGTCCAGCTCGGGGCCGGTCATGACGCGCTGGCCGTTCAACGCGTTCAGCTCGACCGCGATCGCCTCGGCGGTGCTGGGATGGTCGCCGGTGACCATGACGATCCGCACCCCGGCCCGCGTCAGGCGCCTGACGCTCTCCGCGGCCGTGGACCTGACCGGGTCGGCCAGGCCGAGGAAACCGAGGAAGCACAGCTCCTCGATGCGCGACTCGTCGAGGTCGCTGCGGTCCGAGGCGGGCCGCTGCGCGACGGCGAGCACCCGGTATCCCTGCCGGGCCAGCCGTTCCACCTCCTGCTCCAGCTCCGCGCGTACGGTCTCGTCGCAGCGGACCGGACCGGTGTCGCGGTGCACGGTGGTGCAGTGGGTGAGCACGATCTCGGGGGCGCCCTTCACACTGAGCAGGTGTCCGTGCTCGGTGCGGCCGAGCACCGCGTGGTAGCCGCGGCCCGGCTCGAACGGCATCTCGTCCACGCGCTCCCAGCTCTCGAACCCTTCGGCAGGCGTGACGTCCAGCCGCTGGGCGCCGTCGAGCACGGCGCGGTCGGTCGGGTGGGCGATCACCCGTCCCACGCCGGACTTGGGGCTGGCCCGTACGGCCGCGGCGAGGACGCGCCGCAGCCCGGCGTCCACCTCCTCGACCGGGCGGCCGGCACGCCCGTCCGACACGTGCCGCAGGCTGATGCGGCCCTCGGTCAGCGTGCCCGTCTTGTCGAAGCACAGCACGTTGACCCGGCCCAGGGCCTCGATCGTGGACGGGTTGCGCACCAGCGCGGCACGCCTGGACAACCGCCGCGCGGCGGCCAGCTCCGCCACGGTGGCGATGAACGGGAGCCCCTCGGGCACGGCGGCGACCGTCAGGCTCACGGCCGGTGTGAGCGCCGCGGCCAGCGACCGTCCGCGCAGGAGGTCGGTGACGAGCAGCACCACCCCGGAGGCGATCGAGATCGGCAGGATGCGGCGGCTCAGCTCCCGCAGGCGCAGCTCCACTCCCGTGGGCGGGCTCGGCTCGCCCGCGAGCCTGGCGCTGCGCCCCGACTCGGTCATGTCGCCGGTCGCGACGACCACCGCCCGTCCGCTGCCCGCCGCGATCGACGTGCCCAGGTAGACCATCGAGCTGCGGTCGGCGATGGCCGCCGCCACGGTCGGCGCGGCCGTCTTGGCGACGAGCTGGGACTCTCCGGTGAGCGTGGACTCGTCCACCTCCAGCCCGACGGCCTTGATGACGCGGGCGTCGGCGGGCACGGCGTCACCGGCGCGCAGCTCGATGACGTCGCCGGGCGCGAGCGCGTCCGTCGTCGTCTCGACGACTCCCTCGGGGCGGCGCAGCCGTACGAGGACCTCGGTCGACTCGGTCAGGCGGTGCAGCGCCCGGTCGGCCTTGAACCGCTGCACACCCCCGAGGAACGCGTTGATGACCATCACGCCGCTGATCAGCACGGCGTCGAGGGCCGAGCCGACGAGGGCCGATATCCCCGCACCGGTGGCGAGGGCGGGCGTGAGCGGGTTCGCGAGCTCCTCCATCGTGGCCCGGGCCAGCGAGTGC
The DNA here is from genome assembly GCF_040675265.1 of Microbispora sp. NPDC049633. Lineage (NCBI taxonomy): Bacteria > Bacillati > Actinomycetota > Actinomycetes > Streptosporangiales > Streptosporangiaceae > Microbispora > Microbispora sp. NPDC049633. Next base: position 75,136 of record NZ_JBFAOO010000011.1, on the reverse strand, counting down.
GGGCCCTCCGCCTTCTCCGGCGCGGCCTCGGCGCGGCGCCTGCCCGCCTCCTGCTCGGCGAGCCCATGGGCGGAGGAACGGAGCCGGGAGAGCACCTCGGCGGCGGACATGGCGTGCCAGGGGGTGGTGTCGGCGCGCGGCGGGGTGGGGACGCGTCCCGCGTTCTGCCCGGACCATTCGCCCAGCACGATGGCGGCCAGCGAGACGACGGCGCTCGCGAGCTGCGCCCGGCGCAGGGCCGTGGCGGCCGGGCCCGCGACGGCCAGCAGGGTGCCGACCACCGCGCCGGCCGCGCCGAGCCGTACGGCGTTCCCACTGGTGGCGCGGGCGCGGGGCAGACAGCGGAGGAACAGGTGGACCCCGTGCAGCTCGCCGGCCACGTCGGCGTCCCAGGGCACGACGCCCTCCGGGCCGGCGGCCTCCGGGACGACCACTCCCACGCCGATGTCGGCCTGGGCGAGCGCGTGCGCGGCGCCCCGGGACACGACGACCACGCAGCGGCCGTTCTGCTGCAGGTCGTACACGTGTCCGGCGAGTGCTTCGCCGCCCGGCAGCGTACGGCCGATCGCGAGGCGCTGTGCCAGGCCCTCGTCGCCGCCCGCGAGGAAGACGTCGCCGGCCGCCTTGGCCGCGCCGACGACGGGAACGGCCAGGGCGTCGATCTCCCGGGCGAGCCCGGCGACGGCGATCCGGGTGCCGTTCCTGGACACCTCCACCGCCCGCAGCCCGCGCGACCGCCACAGGGCGGCGTCCGCGACCAGGCCGTCGGGGTCGGGCAGCGGCCGGGCCGACCAGCCCTCCAGGGTCCGGGCGCGCCCGGGGTCGGAGAAGTCGATGAGGGAGTAGAGCCGGGAGTACAGCTCGTCGGTGTCCTGTCCTTCGAGCAGCGGCTCGACGCGGTCGATGGTCCACGAGCCGGTGGTCAGGGCGGCGGCGTCCAGGACGACGGTGTCGACGCGGTCCATCGTGCGCAGGCAGTCGGCGTCGAAGACGACCGTGTCGTGCTTGCCGAGCGCGCGGCTGATCGCGCCGGCGAACGCCTCGCGGCTGAGGTCGGCGACCCTGGGGGTGGCCGAGATGAGAACGGCGGCGGCCCGCTCGCCGCGGGCGAACACCCGTGCCACCGCGTAGGCGGCGGCGCTGATCGGGGCGACCACGTCCGCGTAGCGTTCGACCGGACCGTGCGGCAGGTGCGTGGGGCGCCGCCGGGCCTCGGCCCGGATGTGGCGCCAGGCCCCCGGGTGGGTGGCCAGCCGCTCCTCGAGCTCCTCCCAGGCGTACCGGCTGGCCCTCGTCTCGATGTAGCGGCTCACGTTCGCGAAGGCCTGCACGAACAGTGCCGTGGGGCGGAGCGTGAGCGTCTGGGTGACGAGGTTGGCGGTGGTGAACAGGGCCTCGGTGGGACGGCGCCCCAGCCGGAGGTCGAGCTGCTCGCGGATGGCGGGCGTGGCGTTGACCAGTTGCACCACCGCGGGGACGGCCGCCGGGAGCTGCGGGGCCCGCAACGCCCTGCCGAGGAAGATGAGCCCGATTCCGGCGACGCCGGCCGTCAGCCGTACGGTCGCCCGCAGGTGCTCCTCCACCAGGTGGACGGGACTCTCCCGGGCGTGCTCCTCCTGCCCGTCGAGCTCCGCGGTGACGGCCAGCAGCTCGTCCTGGTCGACCTGGCCCGGGTCGCAGGCGACGAAGACGGCGCCGATGCGGCCGTTGACCTCCGCGCGTGCGATGCCGTGAACGGCCTCCAGCCGTTCCTCGAGCCGTCGCGCGGCGGCCTCGGAGCCGGGCCGGCCGATCCCGCGCAGGTCGATGCGCACCCCACCGGGGCACAGGCGCACCTCGCGGGGGCACGGAAGCAGATCTCGGAACGGCTCGGGCAGCACGCCGCGCAGCAGGGCCGCGGACGTGTTGAGCACCCGGTTCAGGATCACATCACCCCTCCTCGCGAGAGTCGGGGGGAACTCACGGATGAATCCCGTCTAAACCCGTATGAAGGCTCAGACGCTGGTCATAACGGTCGTACGACCGTCGTCGGATACCTTTCCTCCATCCGGAGCACGAGAAACGCGGGATACGGGAAACCCGGGAGACGAGAAGCCGGGAGAACGGCAGACGCACCGCCCGCGATCGGTGCGGCCGACGGGCCCGTGGAACCGAGGGGTCAGCCGACGGTGAATGCGGGCCAGTCGAGGAGGGCGAGCAGCCTCCGCAGCGCCGGCGTGGCGTTGCGCAGCCGGATCGGCCGGCCCAGGGGCATGTCGGACAGCAGGGCCAGGGCGCGCAGGCCGTAGAGGTCGATGAACTGGAGTTCGGCGACGTCCACGGATCCCGTTCCCGGCCTCGCCCACTGCCTGTGGAGGGTGTCGGCCAGCGCGTCGCCGTTGGTGAGATCGATCTGTCCGATCAGCCGTACGGAGCCGTCGTCGGAGGCGCGTACGGTCAGTTGCTTGTCGAGATAGAGCAGGTTCTGCTTGTGCAGAGCGGATTCGAAGGACCTGTTGATGGTCATCATGTCGGAGCCGCCTTCCTGTAGAGGGGCAGCCACCTCCGAGCATCACTGTCGCTGCTCGCCGATGTCAACCGAAGCGAGGTCCCCGCACCCACCCCGCCGATCACCGGCCCGCCGTCGCTTGGCCCCCGGCCTGCGCCGATGCCTGCCGGGTCGTACGGCGGGGCAGTGACGTATTTCACGTTTATCGCCCCGGACGATTTCTCAGGGCTTGTGGGCGACGGCGCCGACGAACGTGTGGTAGGTGATGCCGCGATCGACGAACTCGCCGGGATCCGGCCGCCACTCGGCGAGCGGCACCAGGCCGGGCTCGAGGAGCGGCAGGTCGCCGAAGTAGGCGAGGATCTCGTCGCGGGTGCGCCACCGGCCCGTGCCGAGGTTCTCGTTGAACAGCTTCTCGGCCGACGTGGCCTGCGCCGACACCTCGGGCATGGCGGGCCCCGGGTTGTGGAAGTGGGACAGCGCCACATAGCTGCCGGAGGGCAGGGCCGAGCGGAAGCGGGCGGCGATGCCCTGGGGGTCCTCGTGGTCGTTGACGTGGTGCAGGATCGCGAACAGCAGCAGGGCCACCGGCTGGTCGAAGTCGATGAGCGCCCCTACCGCGGGGTGGTTCAGGATCGACTCCGGGTCGCGGATGTCCGCCTCGACGACGGTGGTGCTCCCGTTCGTGGCGAGCAGCGCCCGGCCGTGCGCGAGCACGATCGGGTCGTTGTCGACGTAGACGACCCGCGCCTCCGGGGCGACCTCCTGGGCCACCTCGTGCACGTTGCCCTGCGTCGGCAGGCCCGAGCCGATGTCGAGGAACTGCCGGATGCCCGCCTCGGCCGCGAGATGGTGGACGACGCGCCGGAGGAAGGCCCGGTTCGCGCGGCCCGCCGCGGGAGCGTCCGGCGCGATCTTCAACGTCGCCTCGCCCACCTGCCGGTCGATGGCGAAGTTGTCCTTCCCGCCGAGGAAGAAGTCGTAGACACGGGCGATGCTGGGTTTGCTCGTGTCGATCCTGGTCGCCGCCTGCTCGTCGTTCGCCGGGGCACCGCTCACGTGCTGGTCGTCGTCAGCCATGATCCGTCCTGCTCCCTCGCTGTACGGGTCCAGATCGCGATCATGGTAAGGCCCGCGAGGGCCGAGAGGGAGATGTTTGCGATAACTGGCATGAACGGGTCGGTCAACGGACGAGGCCGGGCGCATCGGACCAGTCGGACCAGCGGGCCCGCCGGGGTGGGTCGGCTCGAAGCCGGCCGGGTCGGTCCGGGTCGCGCGCGGTCGACCGTTGAGCGGCCGTCGAGGGGACGGCCGCCCACGATCGCCGGATCAGACGCTGACGCCGACCCCGCCGCGTGTCTGCGCGCCGTACCGCTCCAGCTCCTTGGCCAGGTCGAGCGGCCTGATCTGGCTGCGCCCCGCCAGGGTCTCCTCGGTGAGCAGGTCGGCGGGCACCAGCCAGGAGACCTCGAACTCCAGCCCGTCCGGGTCCTTCGCGTAGAGGGCCTTGGTGGTGGAGTGGTCGGAGGCGCCGACCAGGGCGTTCAGCTCCGACAACTTGGTCGCGATCCGCTGCAGCTCGGCGAGCGTGTCCACCTCCCACGCGAGGTGGTAGAGGCCGACCGTCGCGCGCCCGGCGGACGACGGTCCCGCCTGCGTCCCGATCTGGAACAACCCGAGGTCGTGGTCGTTCGAGGATCCTTCGGCCTGCAGGAAGGCGGCCCCGGGGAACGCCTGCACGACGCGGAACCCGAGGGCTTCCTGGTAGAAGGCCACGCTGCGGGAGACGTCCCGCACGTACAGCACGGCGTGGTTGAGTCGCTGGACCGGCATGACGCCCTCCCGAAAACTTGAACTCTCAAGTAAGTGTACATCGCCGGGTCTCCCGGAAACTGTCGGCGGCAGGTCGTACGGTGGCCAGCGGCAGAGCCGCCAGGGGGTGGCGAGCCGCCCACCGGCGTTCCGTACGGCGCCGCAGTGGGCGGTCGGGTAGCGGCGCCGGCGTCGAGGCCGGCGGAGGGGGGCGTCATGATCGTCGACAGGGCGACGCGGGAGCGCGAGGACAACCTGGTTCTGTTCCGGGCGGTGCACGAGGTCGCCGTCCGTCACGCCGGTGCGCCTTACCACCAGGTGATCGCGGCGCTGACCTCCGGCCTGCCCGGCACGCCCCGGCTGGCCGCCGACGAACTGCGGCGCATCGCCGAGGAGATCAGCCTCGGCCGCGATCCCTCGGGCCTGTGATCCCGGAATGCCCGGTGTGTCCTGTGAGCCCCGGTTGCGCAACGGCCGCAGGGACGGCCATAGGGATCTGAGCGCGCTCGGGCCCTTCGGCTTCGAGCGCGGGCAGTACGAGGCCGCGCTGCGGGGCACTCAGCGGACCATTCAGCGGCCCATTGAGCGGACCACTCAGTGGGCCACTCGACGGGACGGCGGCGCTCACTAGCCCTGCAGGAGGGCGGCGGGGTCGGCCATGACCTGCTCGATCACCTGGCCGGCCGCGCCGAGGGCGGCGGCCTCGGCGCCGAGCCGTGAGACGACCACGGGCGGCACGGCGCCGCGCATCTGTCCCAGGTGGGCCTTCAGCGTGTCGGCGACCGTGTGGCCGATCCAGGGGAAGAGCGGTGCGTAGATCCCGCCGAGGACGATGGCGTCGGGGTCCACCAGGTTGACCGCCGACGACAGGGCCACGCCGAGCGCCCACGCCGCCCGATCACACGCGGCACGTGCGTTCTCGTCGCCCTCGCGGAGCCGGGAAAGCACCCACGACAGGCCCTGCTGCGCGGGAAGGAGCGTCTCCGGCGAGGGCGACGCGGACGCCACCGCCCCCTCCGCCCGGATCGTCCGTCCCGGAGGCGGTGCCGTCCGCCCGTGAGCGTCCGTGACCCCCGTCCCGTCGCCGTCCGTCCAGCCGCCGTCCGTGGCCCCTGCCTCGCCGCCGTCCGTGGCCCCTGCCTCGCCGTCGTCCGCCTCGGAGGCGGTGCCGTCCGCCCCGTCATCGGGTGGCGACTGGGCCGTCGCCCGGGCTGTGCCGTCTACCGGGGCCCCTGCCCCGCCGTCGCCCGGCATGCCGGAGGACGCCTGCGTCCTCTCGCGCGCCGCACCGATCGCTTCGTCCGCGCCTTCGCGCGGCTCGTCCGCCGGCACCCGCCCTAACGCCCCCGCCTGACGCGTGCCCACGGCGGGCCCGGCCGACGAGGCGGCGCCGCGCACGGCGGTCAGGAGGGCGTCCTGCCCGGCGTACTGTTCGAGGCAGCCACGGCCACCGCAGCGGCACGGCGGGCCGCCGGGGGAGACGACGATGTGCCCGAGCTCGCCGGCCAGGCCGTGCGCGCCCCGGAAGAGCCGGCCGCGGACCACGAGACCGGCGCCGATGCCGATCTCCCCCGACACGTGCAGGAAGTCGGGCAGGCCGGACCCGAACCACAGCTCGCCGAGCGCGGCCAGATTGGCCTCGTTCTCCACACCTACGGGGAAGGGGAACCGCAGGAGCGAGGCCAGCGGCACGTCGCGCCAGCCGAGGTTCGGCGCGTTGTGGACGACCCCGCTGGTCATGTCCACAGGACCCGGAACGGCCAGCACGCCGCCGACCACCCGCAGGCCTTTCTCCACAGCTTCGTCCACAACCGTGGCGGCCAGATCCCCAAGTCGAGCGATCACATCCACAGGGGCCGCGGTCCGGTTGTCCACAGCCTGTGTACGGCGCAGCCGTACCGTCCGGGCGAGGTCGACCACGCACACCGCGAGATAGTCGACGTTGACCTCGAGCCCGAGGGCGGCCACGCGCCGCCCGCTGATCCGGATCTCGACCCCGGGCCTGCCGCGCTCGCCGTCGCGCACGGTCCCGGTCTCCACCACGAGCCCGCCCTCGATCAGGTCGGCGACGAGCTTGGACACCGTCGTCTTGGTCAGGCCGGTGATCTCGGCCAGGGCGGCGCGCGTCACCGACCCGCGGGCGCCGACCGCGCCGAGGACGAGCGCCAGGTTCCGGGCGCGCATCGCGTCATGCCGCAGGGCCTGCGTCATCGCACCTCCTCGCCCGTGTTGCGCACCACCCGTAACGCGGGCGTCATCGCGCTCCTTCACGTGTGTCCCGTCTCACACCCTGCGGCCCGCGTCATCACATCCTCCACTGAGTGGCGTTGATAACACCGACACACCCTCTTGACCGTACGGCTTGTCTCGTCCGATATTTAGTCCACAACATAGACTAATTCGGAGGCGATTCATGTACACCCCCACTCCCGAGGACCGATTCACGTTCGGGCTGTGGACCGTCGGCTGGCAGGCGCGCGACCAGTTCGGCGACGCGTCCCGGGCCCCGCTGGACCCGGTCGAGAGCGTCCACCGCCTGGCCGAGCTCGGCGCGTACGGTGTGACCTTCCACGACGACGACCTCCTCGCGGTGGAGCCGGACCGGGCCAAGGCGATCGAGAACCTCAAGAAGGCGCTGGCCGACACCGGCATGAAGGTGCCGATGGCCACCACCAACCTGTTCACCCACCCGATCTTCAAGGACGGCGGGTTCACCAGCAACGACCGCGAGGTCCGTCGCTACGCCCTGCGCAAGGTCATGCGCAACATCGACCTCGCCGCCGAGCTGGGCGCGAAGACGTACGTGTGCTGGGGCGGCCGTGAGGGCGCCGAGTCCGAGGCCGCCAAGGACGTGCGGGTCGCGCTCGACCGCTACAAGGAGGGCTTCGACCTCCTCTGTCAGTACGTGATCGACAAGGGCTACGACATCCGCTTCGCCGTCGAGCCCAAGCCGAACGAGCCGCGCGGCGACATCCTGCTTCCGACCATCGGCCACGCTCTGGCGTTCATCAACTCGCTGGAGCACCCCGAGATGGTGGGCCTCAACCCCGAGACCGGCCACGAGCAGATGGCCGGCATGAACTTCGTGCACGGCATCGCCCAGGCGCTGTGGCACGGCAAGCTGTTCCACATCGACCTCAACGGCCAGCACGGCCCGAGGTTCGACCAGGACCTCATCTTCGGCCACGGCGACGTGAAGAACGCGTTCTTCCTCGTCGACCTGCTGGAGAACGGCGGCTACGACGGCCCGCGCCACTTCGACTACAAGCCGCTGCGCACCGAGGACAAGGAAGACGTCTGGGAGTCGGCCGCGGCCAACATGCGGACCTACCTCATCTTCAAGGAGAAGTCGAAGGCCTACCGCGCCGACCCCGAGGTGCAGGTGGCGCTGGAGGCCAGCAGGTACAACGAGCTGGCCCAGCCGACCCTCGCCGCCGGTGAGACGTACGAGGACGTCCTCGCCGAGTCGATCGACGTGGACGCGGTGGCGGAGCGCGGCTTCCACTTCACCCGGCTCAACCAGCTCGCGATCGAGCACCTCCTCGGCGTGCGCGGCTGAACGGTTCAGTGAGAGCGGAGGGACGACTGTGACGCTGGTCGCGGGGGTCGACTCGTCGACCCAGAGCTGCAAGGTCGTCATCCGGGACGCGGAGAGCGGGGCCCTCGTGCGCGAGGGCCGCGCCCCCCATCCCGACGGCACGGAGGTCCATCCCGAGCACTGGTGGACCGCGCTGCAGAGCGCGATCGAGCAGGCGGGCGGCCTGGCGGACGTCGCCGCCGTCAGCGTGGGCGCGCAGCAGCACGGCATGGTCTGCCTCGACGAGGACGGCGAGGTGGTCCGGCCCGCACTGCTGTGGAACGACACCCGCTCGGCCGGGGCGGCGACCGACCTGGTCGCCGAGCTGGGCGGCCCCAAGGCGTGGGCCGAGGCCGTCGGCAGCGTTCCGGTGGCGTCCTTCACGGTGACCAAGCTCCGCTGGCTCGCCGGGAACGAGCCGGACAACGCGCGCCGTACGCGGTCGGTGTGCCTGCCGCACGACTGGCTCACCTGGCGGCTGGCCGGCCGGCCGGGCACGATCACGACGGACCGGGGCGACGCCTCCGGCACCGGTTACTGGTCGCCCGCGACCGGGGGATACCGGACGGACCTGCTCGAACTCGCCATGGGCTGGGTGCCGCAACGGCCCCGCGTGCTCGGGCCCGCCGAACAGGCGGGAACGGCCGAGCAGGGCGGCGCGCTGCTCGCGCCCGGCACGGGCGACAACATGGCGGCCGCGCTCGGCGTCGGCATGCGGCCCGGTGACGTGGTCGTGTCCATCGGCACCTCCGGAACGGCGTTCGCCGTCGCCGAGGGGCCGTCCGCCGACGCCTCCGGAGCGGTCGCCGGGTTCGCCGACGCCACCGGGCGCTACCTCCCGTTGGTCTGCACGCTGAACGCGGCGCGGGTGCTGGACGCGGCGGCCCGGATGCTCCGGGTCACGCCCCAGGAGCTGAGCGATCTGGCTCTGCGGGCCCCAGCGGGTGCGGACGGGCTGGTGCTCGTGCCGTACCTGGAAGGGGAGCGCACCCCGAACCGGCCCGACGCCACGGGTTCGCTGCACGGCCTGCGGCTGGGCAACTCCACCCCGGAGCACCTGGCCCGGGCCGCGGTGGAGGGCATGCTCTGCGGGCTCGCCGACGCGCTGGACGCCCTCGGCCTCGAGCCGCAGCGCGTGCTGCTCATCGGCGGAGGCGCCCGTTCCGAGGCCGTGCGCCGTATCGCGCCGACCGTCTTCGGGCGTCCGGTGCTCGTGCCCACCCCCGGCGAGTACGTCGCGGACGGTGCGGCCAAGCAGGCCGCCTGGCTGCTGTCCGGGGAACCGGAACCGCCGGTGTGGGACACCGGCGCGACCGAGCGGTACGAGGCCGACCCCACCTCCGGCCTGCGTGAGCGGTACCACGAGGCCGCGCAGGAGTGACGTCCCGGGTGGGGGCCCCGGAGACCCCGGGGACCCCACCCTGAGACGACCCTGACCCTTTCTCGGGGGGATCTACGCGTTGTCCCGGATGTTAGGAACGGGCCGTACGCGGGATTCTCAACTTATGGTCAAGAGGCTCTACCCCCTGCTCGCCGGCGGCGGCATCCTGCTCGCGGTCGTCACCGTGGTGACGGCGCAGGTGGGCGGGGACGCCTCCCTGAACCCCGTCTCCATGACGATCAGCCAGTACGCCGCCCGCGACGAGGGTGGCGCCATCGAGACGGCCATGGCCGTCCTCGGGCTGGCCTCGCTCGCACTGCTGGCCGGGATGCGCGCGCTCGACGCGCCGGTGGACGGCTGGCCCGCCCGCCTGATCGGCCTGTGGAGCGTCTCGCTCATCGGCGCCGCCGTGGTCCCGTCGGGCACGGCCTGGCAGGGGGACGTTCACGGCGTCCTGTCGGCGGTGGCCTTCGTGAGCGTGCCCGCCGCCGCGATCCAGCTGGTGGGCCGCCTGGGACAGGACGAGCGCTGGAAGGCCGCCGCCCGGCCGCTGGAGTGGCTGGCGCTCGCCTCCGGCCTCGGCCTGGCGGTCATCACCTACGTCGCGTTGCCGGGCCATGGCGTCATGATCGGCCTGGTGGAGCGCCTGCTCCTGACCGCCGAGGTGGCCGTCCTCGGAGTGCTCGCCGTACGGCTCGCGCAGCTCGCCTGGGGACCGTGGCTGAGAGAGCGTGCCGCCGGCCGGCGCGCCGGTTTCCTCGTCCACCGCTGACGAGGGAGAGCGGCACAGTGGGCCGCGCGGGCGCGGGGGCGCCGCGCGGCCCGCTGCTGTGGAAGCAGAGGTGCTGTGGAAGCAGAGGTGCTGTGGAAACTGGGGCCCTGTGGAAGCAGGGCGGGATGCTGTGGGAGCGGAGCGGGTCAGGGCTCGCCGAGCAGGTCGCGCAGGCGCTCGGCGTACGGCCGCCAGTCGAGGCCCTTGCCCGCCGCCCAGGCGTCGTCATGGCAGGTCGCGAGATGACGCTCGCCCGCGTCGCCGATCACGCTGACCACCTCGCCGCGCTCGCCCCGATCGCGCATCCGGGTGATCAGTTCGAGGGCCGCCCACAGGTTCGTCCCCGTGGCGGGGCCGACCGCGAGCCCGGTCGTCTGCCGGACACGGCGGGCGGCGGCCACGCTCGCCGCGTCGGGCACGGGAACGACCAGGTCGACGAGCTCGGAGTCGAAAGCGGGCTCCATCCGCGGCCGGCCGACGCCCTCGATGCGGCTGGGCATGCCCGTGGCGTAGTCCGGGACGCCGGTGGCCCAGCCGGGGAAGTACGCGGAGTTCTCCGGATCGGCCACGGCCAGCCTCCCCGGCAGGCCGTGACCCCGCAGGTGCCGGCCGATCGCGGCCGACGTGGCGCCGGTGCCCGCCCCGACCACGGTCCACCGGGGACAGCCGTCGAGCTGCCCGAACAGTTCGTCGGCCAGGCTCGCGCCACGCCAGTCGACCGCGGCGGCCGAGCGGTAGTGATCGAGGTGGTGACCGCCGATCTCGTCGGCCAGGCGGGCGGCCTTCTCGTACACGGCGAGCGGAGGATCGACGTACCGGCAGGCGCCGCCCAGCCGCTCGACACCGGCCCCGGACGACTTCTTCGGCATCACCGCGATGTACGGCAGGCCGAGCAGCCGGGCGAACCAGGCCTCGGCGACCGCCATGGGACCGCCGGTGGCGTCGACCACGGTCGTCCCCTCGGTGATCCGCCCGGAGGCGATCGCCTGGGCGAACAGGGCGCGGGCCAGCCGGTGCTTGAGACTGCCGGTGGGCTGCGCCGACTCGTCCTTCAGCCGCAGCCGCACCCCCCACTCCGGAGGCAGCGGGAAGTCGCGCAGCGGCGTCGTGCCCGCCTCCGTCCGCTCTCGGTCGAGGAGCGCGACGGCCTCGGCCGCCCACTTGGAGATCATGGTCGCACTTTAGTCACCGCCGGGCGTGGCCGGTCCGCGATGCCGGTGACGCGTCCCGCATGCCGGTAGGGCAGACTTGCGGCGCGGCCGGTGCAGGACCGGGGCCGGCACGCGGTCCCGGCCCCACCGGGCCGGTCAGCGTTGGGCGGCCGTCAGCATCTTGAGCGCGTGCTCCACGAGCGTGACGAGCACGACCTTGGCCGAGGCGCGGCGCCGTACGTCGCAGAGCAGGACGGGGACGTCGGGGTCGAGGTCGAGGGCGATCCGCACGTCCTCGGGCTCGTGCCGATCGGCGCCGTCGAAGCAGTTGACGGCGACGATGAACGGCGTGCCGCGCTGCTCGAAGTAGTCGATCGACGGGAAGCAGTCGGTCAGCCTGCGGGTGTCGGCCAGCACGACGGCCCCGAGCGCGCCGTAGGACAACTCGTCCCACATGAACCAGAAGCGCTCCTGTCCGGGGGTGCCGAACAGGTAGACCACGAGTCCTTCCCTGATGGTGATGCGGCCGAAGTCCATGGCCACGGTCGTGGTCGTCTTGGCTTCCACGCCGTCGGTGTCGTCGACACCGACGCCGCGGTCGGACAGCACCTCCTCGGTGCGCAGGGGGCGAATCTCGCTGATCGCGCCGACCAGCGTGGTCTTGCCGACGCCGAAGCCGCCGGCCACCAATATCTTGAGGGCGACCGGCTCCTCAGAGGGCGCGAAGGCCATTGATCACTTCCTTGAGAATGCGCTCGCTTGGCAGCGGCGCCACCTTGCCCGGAGCCCGTACGTCGACGAGCCCGAGGTCGTGCAGATCCCCGATCAGAACCCGGACCACGCCCAGAGGCAGGTCGATGTCGGACGCGATGTCCGCCACCGACGCGCCACGGCGCGCGAGCTCGAGGATCCGCCGCTGCTCGGGGCCCATGCCGGGGACGTCCCTCGGTGAGCCCGAGGTGGTCACCATGGTGATCAGGTCGAGCTTGGCCCCGGAGTGCCGCGCCCGGCCCCCCGTCAGCGCGTAGGGCCGGACCAACGGTCCGGCCTCCTCGTCCATCCACTGGGGTCCCGTCATGTGGCCGCCAATCTCATGGGGCGATTCGCCGCGGGTTGGTGGAAATGTGCTGCCCCACCCGCTTGACCAGCATCGCCATCTCGTACGCGATGTGCCCCACGTCGGCGTCGGAGGCGGCCAGGACGGCGAGGCAGGTGCCCTGTCCCGCGGCCGTGACGAACAGGAACGCGGCCTCCATCTCGACGATGGTCTGCCTGACTTCGCCCCCGCCGAAGTGCCGTCCGGCGCCCCGCGCCAGGCTCTGGAAGCCGGCCGCGACCGCGGACAGGTGCTCCGCGTCCTCCCGGCTCAGCCCCTGGGAGGCTCCCACGACGAGGCCGTCGGTGGAGAGGATCACCGCCTGGCGGACGGCGGCGACCCTGCTGATGAGATCGTCGAGCAGCCAGTTCAGTTCGCCGGTCGACGTCGCTTTGCCGGTCATTCCTCACCCTTTTCGCCGTGCGTGTTGTGTTCGTGGTGGCCGGGTGCGGCCACACCCGGCCGATCGGAGTCCTCCCGGCCCCGCAGCGCACCGCGCTGGAAGGCGCTGAACATCGCCCTCGCCTCCTCGGGCGACCGCTCCTCCACGGTCGGGGCGGACAGCGGCGGTCTCTGCGGGGACTGCGCCTGCTGGGGCTGCTGGGGCTGCTGGGATGGGGCCTGCTGATACTCGGAGCGAAGCTGCGGGGCGATGTTGGCCTGGCGAACCCTGCGCGGCAGGCCGGCATGGGTGCCGTTGGAGACGGACCCTCCGGACCGCTTCGTGCTGGTCCGCTGCGCCAGGCCGTTCGCCGCCACTCCGGCGGCCGCCGGCTCGGGGACGGGCGAAACGGAGGGCGGAACCGCAGGCGAAGCGGAGTGCGAGACGGAACCCGGAACCGAGGGCGGAACGCCGGGCGCGGCGGCCGGGCGCGGATTCTCGAAGCCGGAGCCGGAGCCGGAGCCGAAGGGCCGGGAGGAGAGGTCGTCGCGCGCCGCGGAGGGCACGGCCTCGGTCCGCAGGGCGGCCGGGGTGAAGAACGGGGACGGCTCGGACGCGTTCGGACGCTCCTCCGGATACTCCGTCTCCGCGCGATGGTCCACTGTGTCCCCGCGATGGTCCACAGTGTCCCCGCGAAGATCCGCGGTCTCCACGCGATGGTCCACCGTCTCCCCGCGGATACCCGCCGGAACGTCCCCGGCGACATCTCCGGTGATCGTACGGATCTCCCGGGGGTCGTGAGACGGGCGACCCGGCCCGAAGTCGGCGCCGAACGTCTCGCCGAGCGAGGCGTCGGTGTCGTCGCCGCCGGAGGCCAGCGCGAACTTGGCGTGGGCGCCGCGGCCGGCCGGGCCCGCCAGCGCCGCGGGCGAGTTCTCATCCACCATCAGGGCCCGGGGGATGAGCACGATGGCGGTGGTCCCGCCGTACGGCGAGCCCCGCAGGACCACGCCGATCTCGTGACGGGCGGCGAGCTGGCCGACGACGAAGAGCCCGAGCCGGTCGCTGTCCGCCAGGTCGAACTCCGGCGGGTCGGCCAGCCGTGCGTTGATCTCGTCGTACTCCTGCGGCATCAGGCCGAGACCGCGGTCCTCGATCTCCACCGCGAGCCCGTTGGCGACGATCTCCCCGCGCACCGCCACCTTCGTCTGCGGGGGCGAGAAGATCGTGGCGTTCTCCACCAGCTCGGCGATGAGGTGCACCACGTCGGCCACGGTCGCGCCGGCGATGGCGGCGTCCGGCATCGGGGCCATCGAGACGCGGGTGTAGTCCTCGACCTCGGAGATCGCCGCGCGGACCACGTCGATGATCGGCACCGGTTTGCGCCAGGACCGTCCGGGGGCGGAGCCGGACAGGATGATCAGGCTCTCCGCGTGGCGGCGCATGCGGGTGGTCAGGTGGTCGAGCCGGAACAGATCCTCCAGGCCCTCGGGGTCCTCGGCGCGGCGCTGCATCGTGTCGAGCAGCGTCAGCTGGCGGTGCAGCAGGGTCTGCTTGCGGCGGGCCAGGTTGAGGAAGACCTGGCTGACGCCGCGGCGGAGGGCGGCCTGGCCGACGGCGGCCTCCACGGCCGTGCGCTGGACGGAGCTGAACGCGTGCGCGACGTCCTCGACCTCGTTGGCCCCCGTCGCCTTGATCGGGGGCGCTTCCGCCTCGACGTCGACGTCCTCGCCCCGCCGCAGCTTCTCGACGACCTGCGGCAGCCGTACGTCGGCGAGTTCGAGCGCGGCGTCGCGCAGGCCGGCGAGGTCACGGGCGAGACGGCGGCCGAACCGGACGGAGAAGATGATCGTGGCGACGATGACCACGAGCCCGAGACCACCGGCGATCAGGATGCGGAGCATGATCGCGGTGGCCACCGACGTGGCGGAGCCGCTGAGCGCGTCCGAGGCCTTGACCCGGGCCGAGTCGAGCCTGACGATCAGCTGGTCGACGGTCGCCGACCACCTCTCGGCGTCCGCGGGCAGCGGCCCGCCGGAACGCACCTGGTCGACGATCTGGTTCTCCAGCGCGGTGAACCGGTCGAAGAGCGGCGAGGTGAGCACCTGCTCGTACGGCGCCCGCATCTCCCCGCTGAGGACCGGCCGGTTCTTGTTGTAGAGGAACCGCCGGGTGGCGACCCATTCGCTGAAGGCGTTCTGCTCCTGGGCCGTCATCGTGCCGCTGGCGAGCGCGCCGCGTACGAGGGCGTCCTCACGAGTGATCATCTCGTGCGCGTTGCCCATTCCCTGCATCGCGCTGGCCACCTGGAACGTGGCCAGGTCGGGCACGGAGACGAGCCGTTCGTAGAGCGCGAACAGGTCGTCCATGATCGCGTTGTACGACGTGATCGCGGTCAGCCTGTCGGCCCTGCCGAGCGTGACGGACTCCCTGACCGACGGCAGGCGGTCGAGGGAGGACAGCAGGGCGTCCAAGGGCGCCGCGAGCTCGTCGCTCATGGCGTCGCGGGTCGCCCCGTCGTCGGCGGACTTCCTGAACCTGTCCACGGCGGCCGTGGTCTTGGCCTGCTGCGCGGTGAGCGCGGTGGATCCGGTCTGCCCGCTGCTCAGCACGCCGGCGGTCAGCGCCCGCTCGGCCTGGATCTGGGTGCCGAGGTCGGTGGAGGTCACCCCGATAGTGTCGTACAGCGTCTTCGAGTTGAGGAGGACGAGGCCATCGCCAACCGTGAGCTTTAGGGCAAATCCCCACATAGCGCTCAACATGAGCAATGGCAGGAGCAGCAGTAAGAAGATCTTGAACCGAATCGACCGGTTTCTCGAACCCATGGCCACTCCTGCAGTGCTGGAGGCTCGCGCCGCATTTATGGGGGAATGCACCTCCGGAAGATCGCACAGAAGGCTAGCACCGATACAGTGCTGGCGCAGTGGGAGGTTTCGATGATTACTGTGATCACTGGGGCCGGTGCCGGAATCGGTGCAGCTTCTGCCCTTGATCTCGCTCGGCGAGGTCATCAAATCGTGCTCGTCGGACGCACTCCGGAGAAGCTCCGCGCCGTCGCCGACCGCGCGGAGGAGGCCGGTGGCGGCCGTCCGGACACGCTCGTCGCGGATTTCTCCTCCCTCGATCAGGTGCGCCGGCTGGCGGCCGAGCTGCTGGAGCGGTACGAGCGCATCGACGTGCTGATCAACAACGCCGGCGTCATGACGCCCGACCGCCGCACCACCGTGGACGGCAACGAGTGGATGATGCAGGTCAACCACCTGGCGCCGTTCCTGCTGACGAACCTGCTCCTCGACCGGCTCACGGCGTCGTCCGCCCGCGTCGTCACCACGTCGTCCCGGGCCGGGAAGACGGGCCGCCTCGACCCCGCCGACCTGTCCAGGGAACGGCGGCGCTGGAACGGCTGGCTGCAGTACGGCGACTCCAAGCAGGCCAACGCGCTGTTCACGGTCTCGCTCGCCGAGCGCGGCCTGGCCGCCACGTGCCTGCACCCGGGCGTCCTGAAGACCGGCTTCGCGGAGGGCACGTTCTTCATGAAGGTGGTGTGGCACCTGCCCGGGATGGGCGAGCCGGTCGAGGCCGGGGCGGCGCGGATCGTCCACCTCGCCACCCATCCGGACGGCGTCGACCATCCGGGCCGGTACTTCGTGAAGAACGCTCCCGTACAAGCGCCGAAGAACATGTCCGACCCCGCCCTCGCCGCCGCCCTGTGGGACGCGAGCCGTGCCGCCACCGGCCTGACCGCCTGACGGGCGGCGAAGAGTTCGGGCAGTGTTCGCCCGCGGTTGCGCCGGTGCTCACGGACGGGTGACTAGGGTCCGGCCGCATGACCGTGACCGCTCCCGCCCGCCCCTCAGGTGCGGCCGTCGCCCACTCCTCAGGTGCGGCCGTCGGCCGCGACCCGCTGCTGGACAACGCCAAGTTCCTCGCCATCGTGCTCGTCGTCTCCGGGCATCTCGTCGAGGAGTTGAGGGACGTTCCGGCGGCGCACGCGCTCTACTTCTTCGTCTACCTCTTCCACATGCCGCTCTTCATCGTCGTCAGTGGCTATTTGTCCCGAAATTTCACGTTTTCCCCCGGTAAGGCGCGCAAGCTCATCAGCGGCCTCGCGGTGCCGTACGTCATCTTCGAGGTGGCCTACTCGCTGCCCCGCTTCTTCCTGTACGGCAAGCTCGAAATCAGCCTGCTCGACCCGTACTACCTGACCTGGTTCCTGATGTCGCTGTTCCTGTGGCGGCTGTCCACGCCGGTCTGGCAGCAGTTGCGGCACCCTCTGGCGGTCGCGGTCGGGCTGTGCCTGCTGTCGGGCACCAGCGCCCTGCCCGACGAGCTGTCGATGAACCGGACGTTCGGCCTGCTGCCGTTCTACGTGCTCGGCCTCATGCTCACGCCGGAGCACCTCGACCGCCTGCGCGCGCGGCGGGCGAGGATCGCGGGCGGGGCCGTGCTCGCGACGGTGCTCGCCGGGGCGTTCGCCGTCCACACGCTCGTGCCGACGGAGTGGATCCGCTGGCGTCACTCCAACCACCAGATCGGCGTGGACGACCTGACCGGCACGCTGATCAGACTCGGCATGCTGGCGGTGGGCGCCCTGCTGGTGACGGCGTTCCTTGCGGTCACCCCGGGCCGCCGCACGTGGTTCACCGGCCTGGGCGCCGCCACGATGTACGCCTATCTGCTGCACGGGTTCGCGGTGAAGGTCTCCGAGCGCTTCCACGACGCCCTCGTCAACCCGCTCGGCGTGGCCGCCATGGCGGCCCTCGGAGCCGTCCTCGCGGCCCTGCTCTGCACGTCCCCGGTGCGCAGGGCGTTCCGATGGGCGGTGGAGCCCGACGTCTCCTGGGCCTTCACCAGACTGCGCCGGCCGGTGAAGAGGGAGCCCGCCGCGACGTAGTGGAACTTTGCGCAACGACCCTCCGTTGGCCGAAGTGATGGTGCAGAGTTGGGCGAATCGCACATCCGACGGGGCGGGCCACCGAAAACGGCTCTGTCACGGCACGGTGATACGGGGTAACGTGCGCATTCGCGGTGCAGCCAGGAGCGGTGGAAACGACGGGGTGACGCGGGTGGTCGGCAGACAGGGCAGGGTCACGGGCAAGATCGGGCCCGGCCTTGTCGGCGAGGTGATGGTGCCCATCCGCGGGGGTGTCGAGGCGTTCTACGCCTATCCAAGCCTCCCGGACGAGGAGATCCCGGTGGGGTCGATCGTCGTCGTCGTGGAGTATTCGCCCCCGCGCACCGTCTACGTCGCTCGTGCGGTCGTCTGACTCGCTCCCTCGCTCTTATCTCCCCCCACTACACGGAGGCTCCCATGTCCCCGGAGATCCTGGTCGTGGGCGGTGTGGCCGTTGTCGCCTTCATCGTCCTCATCCTCCTGTTCAAGGCCATCTGGCGGGTGGCCGAGCCCAACGAGGCGCTCATCATCTCGGGCCTCGGCGCCCACACGAAGAACGAGCTGGCCGACAGTCTCGGCTTCAAGATCGTGACTGGCAAGGGCACCGCGGTGCTGCCCGGCTTCCAGACCGCCCGCCGGCTGCGGCTCGACAGCCGGGCCACGAACCTGCAGGTCAACTGCGTGACGCAGCAGGGCATCCCGGTCCAGGTGCGCGGCGTCATCATCTACAAGGTGGGTGACGACTTCACCAGCATCGCGAACGCGGCGCGGCGCTTCCTCGACCAGCAGGACTCGATGAACGGCGCGATCCACGAGCTGTTCACCGGTCACCTGCGCTCGATCATCGGCAACCTGACCGTCGAGGACCTCATTCTCAACCGCGAGCGGCTCACCAGCGAGACCCGCAGCTCCGCGGCCGACGAGATGAGCAAGCTCGGCCTCGTGGTCGACTCGCTGCAGATCCAGGAGATCGAGGACGAGACCGGCTACATCACGAACCTCGGCAAGCCGCACGCCGCGAAGATCGCCGCCGCCGCGCGTATCGCCGAGGCGCAGCGCGACCAGGAGGCCACCGAGGCCGAGCAGGTCGCGGCCGCCAAGAAGGCCTCGGCCATCCGCGAGTCGCAGATCCAGCAGGCCGGCTACCAGGCGGAGGTGGACCAGGCGGCGGCCAAGGCCCGGCAGGCCGGCCCGCTGTCGGAGGCCACCGCGCGCCAGGAGGTCGTCGTCCAGGAGACCAGGGCCGCGGAGCTGGAGGCCCAGCTCGCCGAGCAGCGGCTCCAGTCGCAGGTTCGCAAGCCCGCCGACGCCAAGGCGTACGAGACCGTCACGCTGTCCCAGGCGGAGCGCGACGCGCGCATCGCCCAGGCCGAGGCGGAGGCCAGGGAGACCGAGCTGCGCGCCGCCGCTCAGGCGTCCCAGGTGAAGCAGGCGGCGGCGGCCGACGCCGAGTCGGTGCGGGTGCGCGGCGAGGCCGCCGCGTCGGCGACCAAGGCGACCGGTCTGGGCGAGGCGGAGGCCGCCAAGGCGCGGGGTCTCGCGGAGGCCGAGGCGGCCAGGGCGAAGGGTCTCGCGGAGGCGGAGGCCGCCAAGGCCAAGGGCCTGGCCGAGGCCGACGCGATCAGGGCCCGGTCCGAGGCGCTGCGCGAGAACCAGGAGGCCGTCATCGCCCAGCAGCTCGCCGAGAACTGGCCGCAGATCGTGGAGGCCGGCTCGAAGGCGTTCGGCAACGTCGACCACATGGTGGTCCTCAACGGCGCCCAGGGCATCGAGGAGATGCTGGCCAAGGCGCTCACGCTCGGCGGCACCGGCCTCGGCCTGGCCCGCTCCCTGCTGGCCGGCGGCTCCGCGCCCGCGGACTCCGGCGCGAGCGTGAACGGCGCCGAGCCCCCGGCCGCGAGGAACGCCATCGACACCACGTCCTGATCCCACGGCCCGCGTTCGTCCCCGTCCCGCCGGGACGGGGACGAACGCGTGTATGGAGGGAACATTCGTCGTGAGAGCCGGAGCGGTGTCGCCGCTGCGGGCGGTGGCGGTGGACGACTCGGCCGCTCAGCCGCGGGTGAGGTCCTGGAGGCCCACCACGCGCAGCAACTCCAACCGCTCGCGAGACCGGCTGCCCGGGCGGGCGGTGTAGACGACCAGCCGCTGGTCGTGCTCCGGGCTCAGCAGCACCTCGCAGTCCAGCTCCAGCAGGCCGACGACCGGATGCAGGAAGCGCTTGACGTCGGAGCGGCGTACGGCGATGTCGTGGGCGTCCCACAGTGCCGCGAACTCCTCGCTGTGGGCGCGGAGCCGGCGTACGAGTCCTGCCAGCCGCGTGTCGTCCGGGCGGCGGGCGAGCGTGGCGCGCAGATCCGCCACCGCCGCGCGGGCGGCGCGGTCACGGTCCCCGGGCGGGAAGAGTTCCCGCGCGGCCGGGTCCGTGAAGTAGCGCCAGACGACGTTGTGCTCCGCCTCGGGCCGGGCGGACACGTCACCGTGCAGCGCCCTGGCCATCGCGTTCCGCGCGAGTACGTCGCCGCGGTCGCTCACCACCTGGGCGGGAGTGTCCGTCAGCCGATCGAGGACGAGCAGCAGGCCGGGGCGGACATGCTCCGTGGCCGGTCGCCGGTCCCGCGGCGGCTCCTCGCCGGCCAGATGGAAGAGGTGGTCCCGTTCGTCGCCGGTCAGCCGCAGCGCGCGGGCGACGGCGGCGAGCATCTGGCGGGACGGGCGTGAGCCCCTGGCCTGCTCCAGCCGCGTGTAGTGGTCGGCGGACATGCCCGCCAGCTGCGCGACCTCCTCGCGGCGCAGTCCCGGGGTGCGCCGCCGCGCGCCCTGCGACAGCCCCACGTCGGCAGGGGTGAGCCGGGCACGGCGGCGACGCAGGAAGTCGGCCAGTTCGGTTCTGTCCACATCCCCACCATGCCCGGGACGCCGGGAGGCAGCCAGGGACCGCCCGTCCCCGGATGAGGGCGTCTCTCCCGCCGGCACCCGCGCCGTCGCACGCTGGGAGCCGGCTCGGCGGACCGCGCGGCTCCCCCACGGGGCGCGCACCTGCGGGAAAGCCCGTTACGCGGGTTCGCCGGCGCCACGAACGACCCGGATCCCTCGACGAAGGAAGCATGGTTCGCATGCAGTACCGCACGCTCGGCCGCACCGGTATCAAGGTCAGCCCATACGCGCTCGGCGCGTTGATGTTCGCCACGTCCGTCGGCAACCCCGACCCCGGCGACTCGGCCCGCATCATCCACAAGGCGCTGGACGCGGGAATCAACCTCATCGACACCGCCGACGCCTACGGCGACTCGGAGGAGGTCGTCGGCAGGGCGCTCATGGGGCGGCGGGACGACGTCGTCCTCGCGACCAAGGTGAGCCGCCCCATGGGTGACGATCCCAATCGGCAGGGCGCCTCACGGCGCTGGATCATGACCGCCGTAGAGAACTCGCTGCGCCGCCTGCGGACCGACCACATCGACCTCTACCAGATCCACCGGCCGGACCCCGCCACGGACGTCGAGGAAACACTCTCCGCGCTCTCGGACCTGATCCACAGCGGGAAGGTACGCGCGATCGGGACGTCCGCCATGCCGGCGGGCGACATCGTCGAGGCCCAGTGGGTCGCCGAGCGGCGCGGCCTGGAGCGGTTCCGCACCGAGCAGCCGCCCTACTCGCTGCTCAACCGCGGTGTCGAACGCGAGGTGTTGCCGGCCGCGCAGCGCTACGGAATGGGCACGCTCGTGTGGGGCCCGCTCGGGCAGGGACTGCTCACCGGACAGGTCCGCAAGGGGCAGCGGAACGAGCTCCGCCGCGCCGGCTTCCTCAAGCATGTCAACGACGAGCACCGCATCGAGGCCGTAGAGCGGTTCATCTCGCTCGCCCGGGAGGTGGGTCTGCCGCTGACCCACCTCGCCATGGCGTTCGCCATCGCCCATCCCGGCGTGACCAGCGCCATCATGGGGCCGCGCACCATGAGCCACCTCGACGACCTGCTCGCCGGCGTCGACGTCGCGCTCACCGACGACGTCCTCGACCGGATCGACGAGATCGTCCCGCCCGGCACCGACGTCGGCACACTCGACCAGGCCTACGTGCCGCCGGCTCTCCAGCGGGCGAGCCTGCGCCGCCGCCCCCTCGGCGAACGCACCGCCGCCTGACACCCGGCCACGACCGGGTGGGAGCGCCCGGTCAGTCGAACGACAACTCGGTCGTACGGCGGGGCATGAGCAGCAGCGCGGCGACGCTGAGCACGGCCACGACGACGAGCGCGAGGAAGATGTGGTGGACGGCGTCGTACAGCGCGCCCCGGACGAAGGACGCGGCGGCCGAATGGGCCTGCGCGCCCTGCGCCTTCAGCACCAGGCTGGTGGCGTCGAGGCTGTCCGGCAGCTGTCCCGTGACGCCGGCGGGCGGGTGGGCGAAGCGGTCCGACAGCGTCGCGTTGGAGACGGCGCCGAGCACCGCGGCCCCGACCGTGCTGCCGATCGAGCGGAAGAACATGTTGGTCGCGGTCACCACGCCGCGGCGCTCCCAGCCGACGACCGACTGCACGGCGACCATGGTGGGGCTGGCGGACAGGCCGAGGCCGACGCCGACGACGAAACAGGCGGCCGCGACCTGCCAGATCATCGCGTTCTGCCCGAGCAGCGCGCACAGCACGGTGCCGGCCACCACGACGACGATGCCGATCAGGGCGGTGTCGCGGAACCCGATGCGCATGTAGAAACGGCCGGACAGCGTCGCCGCGAGAGGCCAGCCGACGGTGAGCGCGGCCAGCGCGAAGCCCGCCACCAGCGCGCCCGTGCCCAGCACGCCCTGCGCGTACGTCGGGACGTACGAGGTGAGTCCGATGGTGAGGGCGCCGACGCCGAGAGAGGTCAGGTTGCCGCCGGTCAGCGTGCGGCGGCGGAAGACCCACAGCGGCAGCACCGGCTCGGCCGCGCGGCGCTCCACGAGCACGAAGGCGACGATCATGAGCAGGCCCGCCGCGAAGATCAGCAGGCTGGGCGCGGAGTTCCAGCCCCAGGCGACGCCGCCCTCCAGCAGGCCGAGGATGAGCAGCGAGGAAGCGCCGGTGAGCAGCGCGGCGCCCGTGTAGTCGATCCGGTGGGAGCCCCGCTTCACCTGCTCCTTGAACCGGCGGGCGAGCATCCAGGCGGCCACCGCGCCGAGCGGCAGGTTGATGAAGAAGATCCAGCGCCAGGAGACGTACTCGGAGAAGACCCCGCCGAGCGTCGGGCCGACGACGGCCGACATGCCCCACACGCTGGCGAGGTAGCCCTGGACGCGGGCCCGTTCCTCGACCGTGTAAAGGTCGCCGGCCATCGTCATGCTGATCGGCTGCACCGCCCCGGCCCCGATGCCCTGGATCGCTCGGAAGGCGATCAGCGCGGGCATGCTCCAGGCGATCCCGCACAGCACCGACCCGAGCAGGAACGCCCCGATGCCGAAGAACATCACCGGCTTGCGTCCGAACACGTCGGCGAGCTTGCCGTAGATGGGGACGGTCACGGCCTGCGTGAGCAGGTAGATCGAGAAAAGCCACGGGAACTGGGAGAACCCGCCGAGGTCGGTGACGACCGAGGGAACCGCGGTCGCGATGATCGTGCTGTCCAGCGCCACCAGAGCGGTGCAGAGCATGATGGCGCCGAGCACGGGACCGCGTTCTGACCGCAGGCCGATGCCCTTCGATGTCGTCGTCGTGGTCACGTGGAAGGCTCCCCTGGACGTTCGTGCACGTACGCGGGACCTCCCCACATGAGCGGAAAGGTCCCGGAACAGGGCAACTATCGCAAACCGTCCGGCATTCCTTGCCGAGCGTCGGCCCCACGGTGTCAGCCGCGGCGCTGGGTCTCCTCCAGGTAGCGCAGGACGGCCGTGACCCTGCGGTCCGCCCGGTCGGTGGGCGCGAGGTCGAGTTTGGCGAAGATGCTGCGGATGTGCTTGTGGACGGCGCCTTCGCTGACGACCAGCCGTTCGGAGATGGCGGTGTTGCCCAGTCCCTCGGCCATCAGGGCGAGCACGTCGCGTTCCCGGACGGTCAGCCGTTCCAGCCCGCTGTCGGAGCGGGTGCGCGTGAGCAGTTGCGCGACGACCTCGGGGTCGATGGCCGTGCCTCCGGCGGCCACCCGGTGCAGGGCGTCGAGGAACTCGCCGACGCGGCCGACTCTCTCCTTGAGCAGATATCCGAGCCGGTCGGTTCCGGCGGCGAGCAGTTCGGTGGCGAACGCCTGCTCGACGTAGGCGGACAGCACGAGCACCGCCAGCCCGGGCTGACGGCGCCTGGCCTCCACGGCCGCGGCGATGCCCTCGGTGGTGTGGGTCGGCGGCATCCGGACGTCGACGATGGCCACGTCCGGCCGGTGGGCGTCGACGGCCGCCAGGAAGGTGTCCGGCGAGTCGGTCGTGGCCACCACGTCCAGGGACTCCGCGCGCAGCAGCAGCGCGACCCCTTCACGCAGCAGCGGGTCGTCCTCGGCTATCACTATCCGCACGGCAACTCCACGTCGAGGGTGGTCGGCCCACCGGGTGGGCTGGTCAGGGTGAGACGCCCGTCGTGCGCCTCGATCCGGCTGCGCATGCCGGTGAGCCCGGAGCCGTGCCGTTCGTCCGCGCCGCCGACGCCGTCGTCCTCGATGCGCAGGGACAACCGGCCGCCCGCACGCCGTACGGTCACCGTGGCGTGCCGGGCCCGGCTGTGCCTGGAGATGTTGGTGAGCGCCTCGGCGCTCACGAAGTAGGCGGTGGCCTCGATGGAGGCGGCGCACCTGCCGAGCGCGTCGACGTCCACCCGGCAGGGCACCGCGCAGTTCGCCGCGAGCCCGGAGAGCGCGTCGGCGAGCCCCCGGTCGGCCAGCACGGGCGGCAGGATGCTGCGGACGACCGTACGGAGCTCGGCCAGCGCCTGCTCGGCGGTCTCCTGGGCGCGTTCGAGCATGTCCTCGGCACCCGGCCGGTTCTGGGCCAGCGCGCGGCGGGCCGCGCCGAGCAGCACGGTGACGGCGACCAGCCGGTTCTGCGCCCCGTCGTGCAGGGAGCGTTCGATCCGCCGCAGCTCCGCGGCGTGGGCGTCCAGCGCCGCCGCGCGGGTGGCCGACAGCTGTGCGATGCGCAGGGACAGGTCCATGTCCGCGGTGGGCGCCAGGAGCCGGCGTCCCGGCCACGCCTGCAACCGGGCCATCCCGCTTCCGAGGACCAGGAAGCAGACGGCGAGCCCCAGGCCGAGGAGCGCGACCGCCCAGGCGTCGGCGTCGTCGTGCACGTCCCAGAACACCAGGGTCGGGGCGGGGTCCTCCACGGGCAGCGCCCGCCACCACAGCGGGTACGTGATGTCCTGCACGGCGTCCACAACCAGGGTCAACGCCGCCAGGCCGAGGAACAGGCCGAGCGTGGCGTGCACGAGGAGCCAGCACAGCTCCCGCCGTACGGCCGGATCGGCGAGGGCGGCGCGTACGCCGGCCGGCGCGGGTCCCAGATTTGGGATCTCCGGCCCCCAGCGGGACAACCGGTTGCGCTCCCGCTCGGCGACGGACCGCACGACACGCGGCACGGTGGGCGCCAGGAGCAGGCCCAGACCGATCACGCAGGTGAGCGCGACCAGGACGAGCCACAGCAGACCTGCGAGCGCCAGCAGCGCGGTGCCGAGACCGCCTACGAGGTGTTCGAAGGCGTCGAAGAGGCCACGGGCGCGTGCGGCGACACCCTTCCGGCCGTCTCGCCGGCCGTCTTGCCGGCCGTTTTGCCGGCCGTCTCGCCGGGTGCCGGCCGGCTTCCGCTGGCGCGCCGCCACGATGCACACCCCCTCGGGCCCACGAGCTTAGATCATCCTTCTCGCGGCGGTTGTTCACCGCTGCGGGGCGAGCTCCGGCGCCGGTTCCTCGGCCGGGCGGTAGCCGAGGCGGCCGCGGGTCCCGACGAGCACCAGCACCGCCGCCGTGGTGGCCGCGAGCAGGGTGACGTGGCTCGCGTGCTCGGGGGTGTCGATCGTCGGGAACATGCCCGAGTAGATGATCGACATGAAGTTGTTGACGCTGACGTGCAGCAGCATGACCAGCGGCAGGCTCTGGCCGGTCCGGTTGAACACCCAGGTGACGACCACGCTGAAGACGGTGGCGAAGGCGACGAACTCGCCGATCCTCATCCAGGTGACGTCCGGCCACCCGCCCCACTGGCTCAGGAACAGCGGCAGGTGCCAGACGCCCCACAGCGGGCCGAGGATGGCGGTGGCGCCCAGGGGGCCGAACTTCCGCTGCATGCGGGGCAGGGCGAAGTCACGCCAGCCGGGCTCTTCGGCCAGACCCGTGGTCACCATCTGGAGCACCAGGCTGGGCACGTAGGCGACCAGCGCGGCGACGGGCGGCATGTGGAAGTCCTCGCCGGAGAGCGCGAAACCGGTGACGACGATGGCGGCGGGGACGCCGAGGGCGGCCACGAGGTACCAGACCCAGCCGACCCGCCACTTGGTCATCCGCCGGACCCACCGGCGGACGCCCTCCTTGCCGTCCGCGACCCTGGTCACGATGTACGCGGCGAAGATGGGGCCGAGGTAGGCGCCGGGGAGGACACCGGAGAACTGGGTCGTGCCGAGCAGCGAGGGGAAGTCGAAGTCCCAGACCCCCAGGCCGTTGTTCGACAGGACGTAGGGTAACCAGGCCGCCCAGCTCATGAGGTTGGCCAGGACGAAGAAACTGATCAGCGGGCGGCGGCGGATGAGGCCCCGGATCCCGGTCTCGCTCGTGTGGTGCCCGGCCAGCGGCCGGCTGTCGACTGCCATTTCACTGTCTCCTGTGGAGTGCTCGACTGACAGTGATCAGCACACCAGCCGCGGACCCTCCCGGTCGCTCCCGCGGGCTGCCCAATGGAGGTACAGCCAGGGGTACCAAGCGGAGAACGACCAGGTCAGAGTGGGGAAAAGCCGGAGGCGGTCGTACAGGGCCGCGACGGGCCCCGGACGACCGCCTCCCAGAGGAGCACCAGGGTCAGATGAGGACGTGTGCCTCGGGGTTGCCGGCGAAGCAGAACTGCGCGTTGCGGGTCAGCTTGTAGTCCGCGGCCTGCCAGGTGTGGGCGGTGGCGTCCGAGCCGCGCATGTAGATGAAGTTGTACCGGTCGGCCGAGTAGATCCGGACGCCCTCCTCCTTGCAGCGCCGTACGAGCCGGGTGTCCTCGCCCGCGTTGACCGGCTCGAACGGGAACGCCCGCAGCAGGTCGGCCTTGGCCAGGATCGTCGCCCCCTGGATGAGGTGGGCGTAGCGGTGCTCCAGCCCGGGCAGCCGGAAGATCGTGACGTCCTGCTCGGGGAAGTACGTGTAGTGCGCGCCCTTGCCGACCATCTCGGCGTCGGCGTAGTCGAAGGAGCGGACCAGGTCGGACAGGTAGTGCTCGCCGTAGATGTTGTCGTCGTCCATCTTCGAGATCAGCTCGCCCTCGGCGTGGGCGATGCCGTGGTTGAGCACCTCGCCGAGCGTCCAGGACGGGTCGGCGGTCAGCACCTTCACGGCCGGGATGCCCGCCGCGAGGGCCTTGTCGCGCACGACCGCCGGGTCCTCGGACAGGCCGTGCATGACCAGCACCAGCTCCAGGTTGCGGTGCCGCTGCCGCGCCACCTGGCTGATCGCGTGTTCGAGCTGGCCCGCGCGGTTGGTCGGCAGCACCACGGAGATCGACCGCGACCGGGAGACGACCGGCAGGCCGAGGTCGCCGAGGATCTGGTCGACCCGGTGGGAGAACAGGTGCTTGTCGAACACCTCGCGCATCGCCAGGTGGCCCTGGCGCGCCCGCAGCTCGGGGCTGTTGATCAGGTAGATCGCCCGGTTGTACGCCTCCTCCTGGGAGTGCGCGACCGGGATGAGCGGCCCGAAGGTCTCCTCGATGGCCCGCGACCACCCCGACAGCACCGTGGTCGAGCAGGCCGACAGCTCGAAGACCCGGCGCGCGCACATGGTCGGCGAGTCGATCACCGAGTTCACGTTCAGGAAGACCTTGTACATCTTGTACGCGGCCAGCATCTGCTCGTACGGCAGCTCGCCGACGATGTGCGGGCGGTACTCCTCCGGCCAGGCGTACTTGTCGGCCACGGAGGCGTTCCTGGCGAAGATGTGCAGGCCGAGCGGGCGTACGGGCGCGAGGATCGTCTCCATCTGCTCGCGCCGCTCGGGGTGCTTGTCGCGGAAGTACATCCCCGCGAAGACGATGTCGTACGGCCGGCCCTGCTTGGTCTGGATCGGGTTGTGGATCCGGGGCTGGGCGGCGAACTGCAGCGCGCCGACACGGTCATGACCCAGAACCTCGCGATATTTCGGGATCATGTCGCCGTCGCACGTGTACACGTAGTCGAACAGCTTGGCCGTCTCGATGAAGAAGTCGAAGTTGGGCGGGTCCTCCTTGTTCCAGAAGACCGTGGGGATGCCCTCCTCGCGGCACCAGGCGATCAGGTCGCGCAGTTCCTGCTTGGGCGCGTTGGTCCCGGTCATCTGGTAGCGCCAGCGGCCCTGGTTGCCGTGCCAGGCCGACTCGCAGAACAGCATCTCCGGCCGCTTCTCGGCGAAGATCTCCCGCCAGTCCTGCAGGCCGAACTCGATCTGGTCCCACTCGTACTTGAACGCCATGCGGGAGAAGTCGTCGAGGATCACCGCGACGCGCATGTCCGGCCGTACGACCGGGCCATCGGGCCACTTGAGGCCGGGGATCTTGACCTCGGGGCCGCGAGCCTCCGCCTCGGCGGCGACCTCGATGGCGGACGGCGGCGCCTTCGGCGGCTTCCTGCCGTCCTTCATGGCCTTGCTGAGGTCGCGCGGCAGCCGGACGATCTTCTTGGGCTTCGCCGCGTTCGTCAGCACCTGCGCGACCCGGTAGGGCTTCTGGACCTGGGTGGCCTGGAGCCGCCAGAGGGCGTAGTCGGCGCGGGCCTCCTGGTAGGCGAGCCGGTTCTCCAGATCGCGGATCCGCGCCTCGTACTGCTCGACGTGCTTGCGCTCCTCGGGCAGCCAGTTCACCGGCCCCAGCCGCTGGAAGCGGGGCTCTTCAGGAGTCTCTTCGGTCTCAGCCATACCTCTCCCCTTTACGGAAGGGTCATCGTACGGGGGTCAACGCGGCCTTTATCCCTGTATAGGGAGATTCAGCGCACCCGGCCTTTGGCGGCGGGGGAGAGGCTGTCGCCGCGGAGCCAGGCCTCGATGACGCGGGCGATCCGCGGCCCGGCCGCGCCGTCCCACAGCGGCGGCAGCTCGCCGCTCGGCGTGGCCGCGCCGTCCGCCAGCGCCTTGGACGCCGCGGCGGGCAGCGAGGCGGGCGTGACGAGCCGGTTGGTGCCGTGGGTCACGGTGATCGGCCGCTCGGTGTTGGGCCGGACGGTCAGACAGGGGACGCCCAGCATGGTCGTCTCCTCCTGCACGCCGCCCGAGTCGGTCACCACGAGGGCGGCGCCCCTGACCAGCGACAGGAAGTCCACGTACCCGAGCGGGTCCACGATCTTCAGATGCGGCCTGTCCACGAGCCCGGCCTCCGCGAGCCGCTGCCGGCCGCGCGGGTGGAGCGGGACGACGACGGGCACCTGCTCGGCCACGCCGAGCACCGCGTCCACCAGCTCGCGGGCCGCCTGCGGGTCGTCGACGTTCGCCGGGCGGTGCAGCGTGGCGACCGCGTACCTGCCCTCGATCCCCAGGCGCTCCTGGACGGGCGCGGGGTCGAGCTTCGGCAGCGCCGCGAACAGGCTGTCGATCATCGGGTTGCCGACGAGGTGCACCTTGGCCGGGTCCACGCCCTCGTTGGCGAGGTGCGACAGCGCCTCCGGCGAGGTGGCGAACAGCAGGTCCGACAGCGCGTCGGTGACGACCCGGTTGACCTCCTCCGGCATCTGGCGGTCGAAGGAGCGCAGGCCCGCCTCCACGTGCGCGGTCGGCACGTGCAGCTTGGCGCAGACGAGGATCGCCGCCAGTGTCGAGTTCACGTCGCCGTAGACCACCACGAGCGCCGGGCGGTGCTCGAGCACGACGTCCTCCAGCCCCGTGAGCAGGGCGGCCGTCTGCCGGGCGTGGGTGCCGCTGCCGACGCCGAGGTTCGCGACCGGCTCGGGCAGCCCGAGGTCGGCGAAGAACACGTCCGACATCAGCGCGTCGTAGTGCTGGCCCGTGTGGATGATGCCCTGCCGGATGCCGAGCTCGGCCAACCCCTTGACGACCGGGGCCGCCTTGACGAAGTTGGGCCGTGCGCCCAGTACGTGCAGGACGAGGGGGTTGTCTCTCATCTACCTCGCCTTTCGCCTTTTCTCCAGCCTGGGACAAACGTTGCCTATGGTACGGTCGCGCCGTGGAATCCGAGGCCAACAAGCCACTGAAGGCCGTGTCCGCCGCGTCCGCGAAGGCCGGCCTCGGCGGCTTCCTCCGGGGGTTCGCGAGGAATCCGGTCCTCGTCTCCCGGATCTTCGTGAGCAAGGTCAAGTCCGACCCCATGCGGGTCGCGCAGGCCGCCGCCGACGCCATGCCCGCCGGGGTGCGCCCGGTCGTCGGCCGCGTCGCCTGGCCCGCGGCCCGCTTCGTGAAGGTCAGGACCCGCAAGATCCTGCAGCGCGCGGCCAAGGGCCCGCTGCGGGACGCGAAGGCCCACTTCGACGCCGGCCGGCTCACCGACGCGGTCCAGGCGCTCCAGCCGCACGCCCGATGGCCGTTCGTCCGCCGGAGGATGGCCTACTACGAGGGTGAGAAGGCCGCGCTCGGGCCGAACCCGATCCCGCCCAAGGCGAAGATCATCATGGGTGAGCGGATGCCCGGCCGGGTGCTGCACATGGTCACCAACGCCCTGCCGTACACGCAGGCGGGCTACACCGTGCGCACCCACCGCATCGTCACCGCGCAGAAGGCGGCCGGGCTCGACCCCCACGTCGTGACGAGCTGGGGCTGGCCCATGCTCCAGGGGCACACCGACGCCGAGCCGTACGAGGAGATCGACGGGATCCCCTACTACCGGCTGCTGCCCAAGGACGAGGTGCCGTTCGAGAGCCAGGGGCGGATGATCCGCGGCGCCGCGGACGTGTCGGAGCTGGTCAGGACCCTCCGTCCGCAGGTTCTGCACGCGGCGACCGACCACCGCAACGGCTCGGTCGCGCTCGCCGTGCGCGAGCGGACGAACACGCCGTTCGTGTACGAGGTGCGCGGCTTCCTGGAGGAGACCTGGGTCTCCCGCGACCCGGCGCGAGTCGGCAGCGAGCGGCACAGGATGCAGCGTGACCGCGAGGCGCAGATCATGCGCGAGGCCGACGCGGTCGTCACGCTCGCCGAGACGATGGCCGCCGAGATCGTGGAGCGCGGCGTGCCCAGGGAGCGCATCTTCCTCGCGCCCAACGCCGTGGACGACTCCCTGCTGACGGCCGACTACGACGGCGAGGCCTTCCGCGACTCATTCGGGATCGGCCGGGACGAGATCGTCGTGGGCTCGGTGTCGAGCATCGTCGCCTACGAGGGCTTCGCCACGCTGCTGAGCGCCGCCGCGCTGCTGCGCGACTCGGGGACGCCGGTGAAGGTCCTGCTCGTCGGCGACGGGGCCGAACGGCCCGCGCTGCTCGAACAGGTCGAACGGCTCGGCCTCAAGGACGCGATCCTGCCCGGTCGGGTGGGCCCGGACGAGGCCCTGCAGGCCCAGGCGGCCATCGACATCTTCGTCTGCCCGCGTGAGGACCTGCGGGTCTGCCGCCTCGTCACGCCGCTGAAGCCGGTCGAGGCGATGGCGCTCGGCAAGCCGGTCGTGCTGAGCGACCTGCCCGCGCTCTCGGAGCTCGTCGGCGGCGAGGGGGCCGGTCTGCTGGTGCCGCCGGGAGACCCGGCCGAGCTGGCGAAGGCGCTGGCGGCCCTGCGCGACGATCCGGAGCGCCGCCGGGCCATGGGTGAGGCGGGCAAGGCCGAGGTCGCGGCGCACCGGACCTGGAGCAGCCTGGCCCGCACCTACCAAGGGATCTACCAGTCGTTGACCGAAGCTCGATAAACAGCAGGAAGTCCGATGTGTTGCATCAGGCATGCTTGGTGCCGAGTTGAGATAACCTTTGCCACCATGAAGTGTTGTTTCCGCCCTCAGGCCACATCGTGACAGCCTTCGATCTTACGATCATCGGGCTGGGGTACGTGGGCATGCCGCTGGCCAAGGAGGCCACGGCGGCGGGCCTGCGGGTGGCCGGTCTGGACGTCGACCCCCGCAAGGTCGACGCTCTCAACGCCGGCCGCTCCTACATCGACGACCTGACCGACGCCGACCTCGACGCGATGCTCTCCGGCGGCTTCACGGCCACGCTGGACGCGTCCGTGCTGTCGCGGTCGCGGACGATCGTCATCTGCGTCCCGACGCCGCTGGACGAGGACCACCGTCCGGACCTGTCGGCCGTCGAGGGCGCCACCAGAACCGTCGCAGAGCACCTTCAGGCGGGCACGCTCGTCGTGCTGGAGTCCACCACGTGGCCCGGCACCACCGACGAGCTGGCGCGGCCCATCCTGGAGCAGTCCGGGCTGGTGGCGGGCGAGGACTTCCACCTGGCGTTCTCGCCGGAGCGGATCGACCCGGGCAACCCGAAGTTCGGCCTGCGCAACACTCCCAAGGTCGTCGGCGGCTACACCCCCGCCTGCAAGGAGCGGGCCGCGGCCTTCTACGCCCAGTTCGTCGAGCGGGTCGTGCCGGTCAGCGGCACCCGCGAGGCGGAGATGGCCAAGCTGCTGGAGAACACCTACCGGCACGTGAACATCGCCCTCGTCAACGAGATGGCGATCTTCTGCGACGAGCTCGGCGTGAACCTGTGGGAGGCCATCGAGGCGGCCTCGACCAAGCCGTTCGGTTTCCAGAAGTTCCTGCCCGGCCCCGGCGTCGGCGGGCACTGCATCCCCGTCGACCCGTCGTACCTGTCGTACACGGTGCGCAAGCTCGGCTATCCGTTCCGGTTCGTGGAACTGGCCCAGGAGATCAACGAGCGGATGCCGTCGTACGTGGTGGCCCGCGTGCAGCGGCTGCTCAACCGGGCCCGCAAACCGGTGAACGGCTCGCGCGTGCTGCTCCTCGGCGTGACGTACAAACCCGACATCGCCGACGAGCGGGAGACGCCCGCGATACCGGTGGCCGAGGCGCTCCTGGAGCTGGGCGCCGAACTGTCGTTCTGCGACCCGTACGTCAAGGAGTGGTCGGTCGAGGGCACGGCGGTCCCCCGCGAGGAGGACCTGGCCGAGGCCGTGGCCGCCGCCGACGTGGTGGTCCTGCTGCAGCAGCATTCGGCCTTCGACCTTGACGTGGTCGAGGAGCGAGCCTCTCTCGTGCTGGACACTCGCGGCGTGCTCGCCACGAGTGAACGCGTCGAGCGGTTGTAGGAAGGGTCCCGCGCGTGCACGTGCTCGTCATGACGGTGGTGCATCACCCCGAGGACGCCCGGATCCTGCACCGGCAGATCCGCGCGCTCGTCGACGCCGGTCATGAGGTCACGTATGCCGCGCCGTACACCGCCCGCGGGGTCGTGCCGCGGTCGTTCGTGACGGGTGTGGACCTGCCCAGGGCCGCCGAGCGACGCCGCCTGGCGGCGGTGCGGGCGGCCCGCAAGCTGTTCAAGAGCATGCGGGGCAAGGTCGACCTGGCCCTCATCCACGACCCCGAGCTGCTTTTCGCGGTCGCCGGGGTGCGCGGACGCCCGCCGGTCGTCTGGGACGTCCACGAGGACACCCCCGCGACGCTGTCGCTCAAGCCGTGGCTGCCGGCGTTCCTGCGCCCGCCGACGCGGTTCCTCGCCCGGCTGCTCGAAACCACCGCCGAGCGCCGGCTGCACCTGCTGCTGGCCGAGACGGCGTACGCGGGCCGGTTCAGACAGCAGCACCTCGTGGTGCCGAACGAGACGTGGGTGCCCGACAGGGTCAGCCCGCCCGGGGACGACCGCGTGGTCTACCTCGGCTGGCTGTCGGAGGCCCGGGGCGTCCAGGAGGCCGTCGAGGTGGCCCGCCTGCTCCAGCCGCACCGCGTGGCCGTGGAGCTCATCGGCTACGCCGACCCGCAGAGCAGGCCCCTGCTGAACGAGGCCGTCGCCCAGGGCCTGCTTGAATGGCGCGACTTCATGCCGAACGACGAGGCGCTCAAGCGGCTCGACGGCGCGCTCGCGGGGCTCTCGCTGCTGCACGACGAGCCCAACTATCGCCACTCGATGCCCACGAAGATCGTGGAGTACATGGCGCACGGCATCCCGGTCATCACCACCCCCTCGCCGCGGGCCGTGGAGCTCGTCGAGCGTTACCAGTGCGGCCTGGTCGTCCCGTGGCGGGATCCCCAGGCGGTGGCGCGGGCGGTGCTGCAGCTCAGGGACAACCCCTTCGAACGGCACGGGACCGGCGGCCGGGGCTACGCCGCCGCGCGGGCGCACCACCACTGGCCCAACTCCGCACGCCGGTTCGTCGCGCAATTAGAGGCCTGGGCCGGCGTCAAGAGCTGAACGCCCGGTGAACACCGCCCCGGACGGCCTTCGACGGCGACCGGGCAGCGCGACATCCGGGTAGGCTGGGCACCAGCAAGATCATTTGAACGACGGGCGGTAGTGTCCTGAAAGTGCGCTGGCTCACTCTGATCCTCGGCGTGGCGATTCTCGCCGGTGTCGCATCAGTGGTGATCGTCTTCCGCGACGGGAACACCGGGTCCGGCACCGCCAGCGCCGGGCAGACCACCCCCGCGACCCCGGCGCTCGGGTCGCCGACGCACAGCGAGTTCACCGACCCCTGCGGGACGTTCGAGACCGCCGCGACCACGCCGTACGCCGTGAGCGGCTACTGGCTGATCCCCACCTCCGATCCCTGCACCTGGCGGCGTCAGCTGGAGGCCATCCACCGGCTCGGCGGGGACACGGTCGTACGCCTCGGGTTCGGCCTGTCGCCGCGTAAGACCGACGACGCGGGCCAGGTCCTCGAGGCGTCGACCCCCGAGGGGAAGGACCCCAAGCCCGACGCCAGGTACGCCCGCTGCGCCGAGAACGGGCTCTCCTGCGTGCGGGCGGCAGAGAACGACCTCAAGGCCGCCAATCCCGGCAACGAGATCACCGGGACGTACGTCTACCGCACCGACGAGCGGTTCGGCCCCGGCATCCTCCGCTGCCCGCAGATGGAGCACGAGATCGTCGTGGGGGACGCCGTCTTCTTCCGGCTCGTCGCGCCCGAGGACGGCTCGGACGACCCCACCTGCGACTTCACCTCGCAGGGGCGCGGCTATCACCTGATCCTCGTCTCCGCGGGCGCCAAGGACAGCCTCACCGAGCTGCTCGGCCTCGGCGACCGGTTCGGCATCAAGGTCTTCCCCGCTCTGCCGCTCGCGCCGCGCGACCCCGAGGAGTCCACGCGGGCCGACCCCAGGCACATCGGCACGCTCACCACGCTGACCCGGCGGATCCTGCAGGACTACGGCGACCGCTTCAACGGCCGAGAGTCGCTGGGCGGCGTCTACCAGCCGTTCGAGCTGCAACTGCGGGACTGGCCCGACCCGAGCAAGGTCCAGACGCTCCAGGTGTACGCCGAGCAGCACCTGATCGTCGAGCAGGAACTGCCGGACAAGCCGATCCTGGTGAGCCCGTACATCGACAGCCGCAGACGGGTGAAGTACACCTCCACGCCGAGCCAGGTGGCGCAGGGCTTCAAGGCCCTCGCGCGCACCGGGGTGGAGATCATCGCCCCGCAGGACGGCCGGGGCACGGGCAAGGTCGGCCTGTTCTGGCCGAACTGGAAGAACAAGGCGGTGGACGACGCGCTCAAGCCGGTCGTCGGCGAGAGCACGTACGCCACGGCCTACTACGGCAGCACCCGGGACTACTACCGGGCGATGTCGCTGGCCCGGCAGGAGCTGGTCCAGGAGGGCGCCCAGGTCGAGCTGTGGGCCAACGTGGAGGCGTTCGAGCCGTCCACCTCGACGGAGACCTGCGGCCGTCAGGGCACCCGCGGGCGCACGGACAAGCCCAGGCTCGACACCCAGGTGACGCTCGCCGCGCCGTACGTGTCGAAGATCATCTCGTATATGTGGAGCGACTTCTTCACCTGCGGCTCGCCGTCGTTGTCGGAGGAGATCGCGGCCGACTGGAACCGCCCGATCCCCATCGAGGCGCAGCGGCACGCGCGGCAGATCCAGGACGGCCTGGAGATCCGCGGCTACCACCTCGGCTCGGCCAAGGTCACGCTGAGCTGGCCGGACCTGGACACTCCCAGGGTCGTCGACTCGGCCACGGTCGGCTGGCACGACGCCACGCCGATCCCGGGGCTGCCGGCGGGCACGGAGCAGATCTGGATCCCGGTCGACTGGGCCACCGTCCCCGAAGACGTGTGGATTCGTGTGGAGGTCACCTCCGCCGACGGCAGGAAGTCCGCCGAGCCGGTCTACTACCACAACACCCGCTGACCGGTCGTCTCTCCCAGGGGCGCGGGCCGGGAGCGTTCCCCGTCCGTTCCCGGGCCCGGCAATGTCCGCGCAAGGAACGGACAATGGCGCGGCGGGGCGCCCGTGCGGCCGTCCCCGGCCGCTGATCTCCTTGCCTGCGCCGCCCGGCGGATCTTGCCGCGCGGGCGGAGCGACCACAGGCCGGTCCACACCGGCTTCGAGGTGCCCGTCGCATCAGGGCATTGGACGATCGACAAGGAGACCGCCCATGAACCGACTCCGTCACCTGCCCGCCGGTCTCACGGCGGGTGCGCTGGTGGCCGCGATGGCCCTGGCGGCCCCCGCTGCCACCGCCCAGGCCGCGAGCGAGCGTGCGACCGTCGTCACCGCGCTCGGCTACGACAGCACCGGCTGGACGTACCGCCAGGTGCCCGCCACGACCCAGGTGCCGGGCTTCGCCGGACGGGGATTCGACGACAGCGCCTGGCCGACGGGACAGGCGGCCTTCGGCACCACCAACGGCACCTGCTCGTGGAACAACCAGGCCGGCGTCAAGACGCCGTGGGCGGTCAACACGGACCTCCTGGTGCGGCACTGGATCCACCTGCCGCGGGACGCGCAGCAGGTGCGCATCCAGGGCACGGTGGACAACGACGCGCAGGTCTACTTCAACGGCCACCTGCTGAAGAACGTCACGAGCGGCAGGTGCGTCGCCGGGGCGATCGACGTCGTCGTGCCCGTGACCGATCTGGACTGCTGCAACCTGCTGGCCGTCCGCGCGCACGACGCCGGCGTGGCGACCTACCTGAACCTCCGGGTGACCTACGTCAAGCCCACGCAGGCGCTCTGACGTTCCCGGCGGCACGTCGCCCCGCTCCGCCCGCGCCGGGCCGGGCGACGTCCCGGGGGGACGCCCCGCGTCGGGGGACGCCCCGCGTCCCGCCCGCGTCCCCGGCGGGCGGACGGCCCGAGTTGCGGCCCGCGTCCTGTAGCGTGCTGGGCATGATCCCGCGTATCCCCGTCAGCGTGGATCTCGTCGTGCTCACCGTCAGGTCCCAGCAGCTCAGCGCCCTCGTCTGGCGGCGCGACAGGCCACCGTACGAGGGCCGGTGGGCGCTTTCCGGCGGCTTCATCAAGCTGGAGGAGGACCTGCCCGCCGCGGCGGCCCGGGTGCTGGCCGAACGGGCCGGACTTCCCGGCGCGCCGGTCCATCTGGAGCAACTCCAGACCTACGGCTACCCGGACCGCGATCCCCGCCAGCGGGTCGTCAGCGTGGCCTACCTGGGCCTCGCGCCCGACCTGCCCGCCTCCACCGAGGCCCACATGAGCTGGCAGCCGGTGGCGGAGCTGACCGCGATGGCCTTCGACCACCGCAGGATCATGCTCGACGGCGTCGAGCGGGCCAGGGGCAAGCTCGAGTACACCTCGCTCGGCGCCGCCTTCTGCCCGCCCGAGTTCACCGTCGCGGAGCTGCGCCGCGTCTACGAGATCGTCTGGGGGCGGCCGCTCGACCCGCGCAACTTCCACCGGAAGGTCACCAAGACGGAGGGCTTCCTGGTGCCCACCGGGCGCACCACGACCCGGGACGGCGGCCGTCCCGCGATGCTCTACCGTCGCGGTCCCGCCGTGCTGTTGCACCCGCCCATGCTCCGCACCTGACGCAAGACCCCCTGGCACAAGACTCCTGGCACAAGACCCCTGACTCCGGACGTTTGCGGACGCGGGGAAGGCGCTCAAATTCGGACGTCGGCGCAGAAGGTGCGCCTCACAGCGATCTTTCAGGATATATTCCGGCCTATGCTGGCTGCGGCCCCCCGCATCCCCGATGCGCCGGCCAACCTCCCCGGACCGTCCCGGCTGCGCGTTCTCGACCTTCTGCGGTTCTGCGCGGCCCTCGGCGTCGTCCTCTTCCATTTCGGCGAGACGCGCGCCTGGGGCACGCCCAACGCCTTCCCCGCGCTGAGCGCGGTGACCATGTTCGGCGTGTACGGCGTGCGCCTGTTCTTCCTGATCAGCGGATTCGTGATCCTGATGAGCGCCTGGGGCCGCACCCCCGGTCACTTCGCGGCGTCGCGGATCGCCCGGCTGTACCCGGCGTACTGGGCGAGCGTGCTCGTCCTGGGCGGTCTCGCGGTCGGAGGGCTGATCACCGACCACCGGCCGAGCCTCACCGAACTGCTGGCCAACATGACCATGCTCCAGCACGGCTTCCGCGTACGCGACCTGGAGATCGTCTACTGGACGCTGTGGCAGGAGCTGGTCTTCTACGCCCTCATCGCGTGCCTCGCGGCCGTGGGGATCACCTACCGCCGGTGCCTGGCGTTCATGGGGGCATGGGTGATCCTGCTGGCGATCGCCGACCGGGCGGACGCCGACCTGCTGCAGCAGTTCCTCGTCCCGTTCAGCGCGCCGTACTTCATCGCGGGGATGGCGCTCTACCTCATCCACCGCTTCGGCGGGTCGCTGTTCCCCTGGCTGTTCGTGGCCGTGGGCTGGGCGCTCGGGCTCTACACGGCGCTCGACGGGGAACCGACGGCGGTCCGGAGATACGGACAGGCGCTGGGCTCGGCGCTCGTGGTGGGCGTGATCTCGCTGATCTTCCTGGTGATGATCCTCGTGGCGGTCGGCGTGTTCGACCGGCTCGACTGGCGGTGGCTCACCTTCCTCGGCGCGCTGACCTACCCGCTCTACCTCTTCCACCACCACGTCGGATTCCTGCTGATCCAGTGGCTCCACCCGGTGCTGGGCAACCGCCTCACGCTCCCGCTGGCCGTCGCCGCCGCGCTCGTGGTCGCGTACGGCGTGCACCGGCTGGTCGAGCGGCCCCTGCAACCGCGGATGCGGGCGGCCCTGGACCGCTCGCTCACGGCCGACGCCGCCCGCGTCCCCGCGGCCGGGACGGCGGCGGCCTCTCCCCTGCCCCCGATGCCCGCACCCGCGCCGATGCCCGCACCGATGCCCCCGCCGCCGTACGCGGAGACGGCGCCCGGAGCCGGCTACTTGCCGCGCGGCGGGTAGATCTCGCCGGGACGCAGCTTGCGGCCCTGCAGCAGGGTCGTCAGCGTGACGAACTTGTAGTGCTCCTTCTCCAGCGCGGCGAGCACGCCCGGCATGGCCTTGACCGTCTCGGGGACGATGTCGTGCAGCAGGATGACACCGTCGCGCTTGGCGAGCTTCAGCGTGCGCTCGGCGATCACCTTGGTGTCGCGGGACTGCCAGTCGAGCGTGGACCCCGTCCACAGGATCTGCGGCAACCCCAGGTCGACCATGAGACCGGAGACCCGGGAGTCGGTCGCGCCGTTCGGCGGGCGCATGTACTCGGGCCTCTTGCCGATCGTCTGATAGATGATCTCCGAGGTGGTCGAGACCTCGTCGAACACCTCGCCGTCGGACAGCTTGGTGAGCGAGGGGTGGGTCCAGGTGTGGTTGCCGATGTCGTGGCCCTCCTCGTAGATCCGCTTGGTGAGCTCGGGCCGGTAGGCCACCTTCCTGCCGAGCAGGAAGAAGGTGGCCTTCGCCTTGTGCTTCTTCAGCGTGTCGAGGAGCCCGGGGGTGTAGGGCCACGGACCGTCGTCGAAGGTGAGGGCGATGCACTTGTACCGGGCGCAGTAGGGCTCGGTCTTCTTCTTCGTCTCCGTCCCGGCCTGCTTCGCCTCGGCCCGGGTCACGGCCGCCGTCTTCGTGGTGGCGGCGGTCGCGGATCCGGCCGGGGTGGGGACGACGCTCACTCCGGCTGCGCAGACACCGGCCATCACGATTCTTACTTTCCGCCACATGTCGCGGGATCTTAGTGAAAACCCGGCGAGATGGTTATCAAAGCGGCGACTTGCCGGAAAACGAGCTCCGAAATCCCCCGATGGCGAAGCGGTGTACAGCGGGCGTTAAGGAACCTGAAAGCGTCGCGGGGCAGACTGCGTGCAACGACGCAGGAAAGGAACCCCAGCCATGACCCTCACCCGTTCCCTGGCAGGCATCACGCTCGCGGCCGGCATTCTGGCCCTCGCCCCGCTCGCCACCGCCACGGCCGCCCAGGCGACCGCGGCCAAGCCCTGGGGTCCCTACTACGCGGCCGGGTCGAAGGCCAAGACGAGCGGCTCGCTGACCGCCGCGGCCAAGGCCGACCGGAGCCTGCCCGCGCCGTACGTCAAGGTCGCCGGCAGCGTCACCAGCCTGAACCGCAAGGCGTCCACCTGCGGCTGGGCCCTGTTCCGCGTCAGCTACTTCGACGCCGCCAACAAGCCGCACCTGGCGTACCGCAACTACCGCACCTGCTCCTACGGAGCGAAGAAGCAGTTCGCCTTCACCGTCAAGAACGTCGGCGAGGTCGAGCTCAAGGTCTGCTCCGAGGCCAAGGCCGCCAAGCCGTCCCTCAACTGCCAGTACGCCGGCACCTGGAAGACGCTCTACGCCTATTACAAGTAGGGACGCGTGCGCGGTCCACAGGGGGCGTGCGGGGTGCCGCGCGAACAGGTGCATCTCCTATCGTTAGGGCATGCCTCGATTCCGCTCGATCCTCGACACCATGCCGGCCTACAAGCCCGGCAAGGCCGTGGTCTCCCCGGACGGCCGGTCCTACAAGCTGTCCTCCAACGAGAGCCCCTTCGGGCCCCTGCCGTCGGTGGTGGAGGCGATCGCGCGGGCGGCCACGGAGATCCACCGTTATCCCGACCCCGGTGCGGTCCGGCTCACCGAGACGGTCGCCGAGCGGTTCGGGGTGCCCTACGACCACGTCGCGCTCGGCGCCGGGTCCGTGGCGGTCGCCCAGCAGATCCTCGAAGCGGTCGGTGAGCCCGGCGCCGACGTGGTCTACGCCTGGCGCTCCTTCGAGGCATACCCGCTGCTGGTCGGCCTCTCGGGCGCCAACGCCGTCGAGGTGCCGCTGCGCGACGAGACGCACGACCTCGACGCGATGGCCGAGGCCATCACGCCCGAGACGCGCCTGGTCTTCGTGTGCAACCCCAACAACCCGACCGGGACGGTGAACCGGACCGAGGAACTGGTGCGCTTCCTGGACCGCGTGCCGGAGAACGTCACCGTCGTCCTCGACGAGGCCTACCGGGAGTACGTCAGGGACGTGGACGTGCCCGACGGCCTCACGCTCTACCGCGACCGTCCCAACGTCGCCGTCCTGCGCACGTTCTCCAAGGCGTACGGCCTCGCGGGGCTGCGGGTCGGCTACCTGATCGGGCACGAGCCGGTGGCCGCCGCCGTCCGGAAGACGCTGCTGCCCTTCGCGGTCAACCACCTCGCCCAGGCCGCCGCCATCGCGTCCCTGCAGGCGGAGGACGAGCTGCAGGAGCGGGTCGACAACGTGGTCAAGGAGCGCGCCCGCGTCCGGGAGACGCTGCTGTCGCAGGGCTGGACCGTCCCGCCCACCGAGGCCAACTTCGTCTGGCTGCGCCTCGGCGAGCGCACGATGGAGTTCGCCGGCGCATGCGCGGCCGTGGGCGTCGCGGTGCGCCCGTTCGAGGGCGAGGGGGCCCGGATCTCCATCGGCGACCCCGAGGCCAACGACGTCTTCCTCGCGGCCGCCGCGGAGTTCAGGCGCTGACACGGGCAACCGACGAAGCTGTCTCGCGTCGGCGCCGAGACCCCGCTCACCCTGCGCTGAGCCGGTGAAAAAGGGTCCTAGGGAGCGGGGTAGTACCGCTGGACGAGCGCGTTCGTGCTCCGCTCCACCTGGTCGAGGCCGGCTCCGAGCGTGACCAGGATCCGCGACGCCGCACTCTCGCCGTCGCGGATGAGCCCGAGCAGGATGTGCTCGGTGCCGATGCGGTCGTGGCCGCGCCGCAGGGACTCCTGGTTGGCCGACGCGAGGACTTCGCCGGCCGAGGGGGTGAACGGCATGGGCTCGCCCGGATTCGGACCGGCCTGGCCCTGCCGCACGATCTCCTTGACCCGCAGGCGCACATCCTCGAGGGTCAGGCCCAGGCTCTTGAGCACCTGGGCGCCGATGCCCTCGTCCTCACGGAGCACGCCGAGGAGCACGTGCTCGGTGCCGATGGACGGGTGACCGAACATCCTGGCCTCCTCCTGGGCCAGGACGACGACGCGTCGCGCTCGGTTGGTGAACTTCTCGTACATACCGCCGCTCCTCGCAGGACAGTTCGGCGAACCCGTCCGGGTCCGGGCGGACGTCGTCCGCAGTGGTGACCGAGTTGTCCTGTGACGGTAGTGGATCTCGGTGAATCTCGCAGGCACGCGGCCGGCGGGCGCTGTGACGCCGTTCAGGGTTCGGAGGCCGGCCGGGCGGCCGGACGGCTCCCGGCGCCCGCGGGGGTCTCCTGCTCCGCGGGCCTTCCATCCGGCCGGTTGCGCCGCTCGGTGGAGACCACCAGCGCGACCCCCACGACGATCAGGCCTCCCGCGACGAGCATGGCCGCGGTGACCGGTTCCGACAGGATCGCCGCGCCGAGGATCACCGCCACCACCGGGTTCACGTACGCGTAGGTGGACACGAGCGAGATCGGGGCGTGGCCGAGCAGCCAGATGTAGGAGGTGAAGCCGACCAGGGAGCCCACCAGCACCAGGTAGGCCAGGGCCGCCCAGGACTCCCAGCTCACCGCGCCGAGATGCAGTCGCTCGCCCTGCGCGGCGCCCATGACCAGCAGCGCGGCGCCGCCCACCGCCATCTCGATCGTGCTGGCCACGAACGGGTTGGCCGGCATCGGGATCCGCGGGGACAGGAACGACCCCAGCGACCACGACACCGAGCCCAGCAGCACGACGGCGACGCCTGCCCCGCTGCCCGACGCGCTGCCGCCGTGCAGGGAGAGGAAGGCGACGCCGGCGAAGCCGACCAGCACCCCGGCCAGTGTCAGCACGTGCGGCCGGTCGCGGAAGACAGTCCTGAGCACGATCAGCCACAGCGGGGTCGAGGCGACGAGCAGCGCGGCCAGGCCGCTGGAGATGTGCTGCTCGGCCACGGCGACCATGCCGTTGCCCCCGGCGAGGAGCAGGAGCCCGACGAGCGCGGCGCCGCCGAACTCCTGCAATCTCATCCTGAACGGCACGGCCCTGACGAGCAGGACCCCGCCGAGGACCAACGCCGCCGCGACGAAACGGAGTCCACCGCTCGTCATCGGCGGAAGGGTACGGATGGCGATGGCTATGCCGAGGTACGTCGAGCCCCACACCACGTACACGGCCGCCAAGGCCAACCACACCCGTACGTCATGACCGTTCCGTTCCATGGGTCATGACAATAGAGCGTCGCTTCCGGACGCCGATTACCGGTTCAGCTTCTCCACGATGAGCCGGTAGAGCTGGCGCGGCCGGCCCGGCTGGGGAGTGCGGTTCGGCGGAAGCGGCCACGCGAGTCCCTCGTCAACCAGCGTGCGCAGCAACCGCCTGGCCGTACGCGGGGTCACCCCGAGCATGCGCCCGGCGCCCTCCGCGTCCACGACCGTGTCCCCGCCCTCCAACTTGGCGGCCAGGCGCGCCAGCACCTCGACCCCCTTGGGCTTGATCGGCCCGCCGGGCTGGGGCGGCATCCGGGGCGGCGGCACCAGTGCGCGGCCCTCCCTGTCGACCGCGAAGCCCTGCGGCTGCTTGCCGCCCTGGGTGCGGGCGAGCGCGCCCCTCGCGTGCGTCTCGGCCTCGTGCGTGGTGCGGCCCATCCCCACACCCACCTCGACGGCCAGGCCCAGCTCCTCGCGGATCCTGGCGGCGAACGGCAGGATCCGGAACCCGTCCGTGGCCGTCGCGATCGAGCCCTTGGTGGCCACCACCAGGTAGCTGTGGTCGTCGATCGGCCACACGCTCGCGTTGATCCGGTTGGCCTCCTGCACGAGCAGGCGGTGCAGCGACAGCCGCAGCTCGTCACGCCAGTAGCGCGGCGCGGCCCGCCGAACCGGTTCGCGCAGCGTCGGCACCTCGACCAGCACGACCGTGAGCTGCGACTCCTCCAGCCGGTGGCGTGCGCCGAGCAGCGCCGCCGTGTGCAGCGCCGTGCGTACGGCCGCGGAGGTCGGCCGTATCGGCACCACCGGCACCCCGGCGGAGGTCAGCCGGTCGGCCACGCCCTGGACGCAGGTGAGCGCGCCCGTCGTGGCCCCCTGGCGGAGCAGCCGCTCGTGGAAGGCCGTGATCGTGCCGACCGGACCCGGCTCGTCCCGGCTGTGCACCTCCCCCGAGGAGAGGTTGAGGTCCGCGTACGCCTCGTCGATCTCCGGCCGCCCGAGCACGTCGACGCTCACCCGGCGCGGATCGATTCGCTCGTCCAGCGCCGCCCGCGCGATCGCCGCCACGAGCGCGGCCCCGCCGAGCTGCACGTGCGTGGCGGGCATCGTCAGCACCCCGGCCCGTCGCGCGAGCTCGAAGGGCACCGGGCTCGCGAACAGGCACGCGTCCACACCCGGACCCAGCCGGGTCACCTTGTCCGCCGCCTCCTGCTCGTCCCGGTACGCGGCGGCCACCAGCCGGCAGGGCACCGGGGCAGCCGAGTGCCCCATGAGCATCACCCGCTCGACCAGATCGTGCGACCCCACCACGCCGATGGTGAGGTCGGGTGTCACCGTGCCCAAACGTGACCCGCGCGGAGTGTCTTCCGTGCGCTCCACCAATGTTCGTCCCATCCCACGTCGCCCTCGTTGTTGTGGCTTCTCTTTGGAACGATCGCTGGTTAAGGCCGTAATGTCACGCCCAGATTTACCGGAATACCATTCTGG
Organism: Microbispora sp. NPDC049633; assembly: GCF_040675265.1. NCBI lineage: Bacteria > Bacillati > Actinomycetota > Actinomycetes > Streptosporangiales > Streptosporangiaceae > Microbispora > Microbispora sp. NPDC049633. Next base: position 30,575 of record NZ_JBFAOO010000011.1, on the reverse strand, counting down.
GTAGTCCCGGCGCTTCCGTAATTCGGACGGTCTCTCCTGGTCAGGGCATTAGTAAAGGTTTCCGGACTCAGCCCTCGTCCGAAGTGGAAATTTCACGCACCACATCTGCGCCGAGCGCCTGCATACGCTGGGCGAGCGCGGCGTGCCCACGGTCGATGAGATATCCGGACCCGATGGTCGTCTCGCCCTCGGCGGCGAGACCGGCGAGCACGAGGGCGATTCCCGACCGCAGGTCGTGGGCCGTCACGTCGGTGCCGCGCAGCGGCGTCGGGCCGTGCACGACCGCCCGGCTGCCCTCGACCTCGACGTTCGCGCCCATCTTGTTCAGCTCGCCCGCCAGCGCGAAGCGGCCGTCGAAGATGCGCTCGTGGATGTAGCTGGAGCCCTCCGCGAGGCAGGCCACGGTCATCAGCGGCGACTGCAGGTCGGTCGCGAAGCCGGGGTAGGTGTCGGTGATGACGTTGATCGGGCGCAGCGGCCGGTCGCGGCGCACCTGCAGCACGGCGCCGTGCTGCTCGAACTCGACGCCCATCTGCTCCAGCTTCCACCGGACCACGCCGAGGTGCTCCAGCGATGCGCCGACCAGGCTCACCTCACCGCCGGTGATCGCCGCGGCCATCGCGAACACGCCCGCGTCGAGCCGGTCCGGCATGACCGTGTGCTCGACCGCGCTCAGCTCGTCCACGCCCTCGACCGTGATGAAGCCCGTGCCGCCGCCGCGGATGCGCGCGCCCATCCGGGTCAGCATCGCGATGACGTCGAGCACCTCGGGTTCGAGGGCCGCGTTCTCGATGACGGTGGTGCCCCGCGCCAGCGCGGCGGCCATGATCAGGTTCTCGGTGCCGGTGTGCGACGGGGTGTCGAGGTAGAGCGGAGCCCCGACCAGGCCGCCGGCCTTGATGTGGATGACGGCCTCGCCCTCGTCCACCATCGCGCCCAGGCGCTTGTAGCCCAGGTAGTGGAAGTCGAGGTTGCGGCTGCCGAGGTTGCACCCGCCGACGCCCTCGATGATCGCCTCGCCGAGGCGGTGGAGCAGGGCGGGGACGAACAGCACCGACCCCCGGAACCGGCGGGCGATCTCCGCGGGCAGGACCGGGCTGGTCAGGCGGGAGGCGTCGATGACGAGCGTGCGCTCGCTCTCGTGGAACTCGACCTTCGCGCCCACGGCCTCGGCGAGTTCGACGGCCCGGCGCACGTCCTCGATGACGGGCACGTTCCGGAGCACCGTGCGGCCCTCGGACGCGAGCAGCGCCGCCCCGATCATCGGCAGTACGGCGTTCTTCGCGCCCTGGATGAAGGCGGTTCCACGCAGTACATTGCCACCGCGCACGCGGTAACGGACCATGGGTTCGACTCCTATGTATGGGGGAAAGGCGGGGGACTCCCGTCAGCCGGCGGCCGAGTCGTCGGCGAGGACGATCGGCCTAGAGTAGCCGCTGTGCCGGGAGTTTCGGGGGTGGAACTACCCCCGGAACGCGGGGGGGAACGGGTCACTTGAGACTACTTGTGTGACCTGTGTGATTCAGCCGCGGAAGCGCTCTCCGGTGAGCCGTTCGTACGCCTCGACGTAGCGGCCGCGGGTGCGCTCGACGATCTCGTCGGGCAGCGGCGGGGGCGCCTCGCCGGACGACCTGTCCCAGCCCGACTCGGGGGACAGCAGCCAGTCTCTGACGAACTGCTTGTCGAACGACGGCTGGGAGCGGCCCGGCTCCCACTGGTCGAGGGGCCAGAAGCGGGAGGAGTCCGGTGTCAGGACCTCGTCTCCCAGCGTCAGCACGCCGTCGGCGTCGAAACCCAGCTCGATCTTCGTGTCGGCCAGGATGATGCCGCGTTCCAATGCGATCTCGGCCCCGCGGCTGTAGACGTCGAGGGTGATCCGGCGCAGCCGCTCGGCCACGTCCCCGCCGACCTCCGCCACGACCTCCTCGTACGTCATGGGCTCGTCGTGCTCGCCCATGGGAGCCTTGGACGACGGCGTGAAGATCGGCTCCGGCAGTCGTGAACCGTCGGTGAGCCCCTCCGGGAGCCGCACGCCGGAGACGACGCCCTCCCTGCGGTAGTCCACCAGGCCCGAGCCGGTGAGGTAGCCGCGTGCCACGCACTCGACCGGCACCATCCGCAGTCTGCGGCACAGCACTCCGCGGCCGGCGAACTCCGCCGGGACGTCGGCCGAGACCACGTGGTGCGGGACGACGTCCTTGAGCTGCTCGAACCACCACAGCGACAACCGGGTGAGGATCTCCCCCTTGTCGGGGATGCCGGGTTCGAGCACGTAGTCGAAGGCCGAGATGCGGTCGGACGCGACCATCAGCAGCAGCCCGTCGGGGGTCTCGTAGAGGTCGCGTACCTTGCCGGAGTGCAGGTGCTTCACAGTCCCATCTTCCCAGCTCTTCACCGCGACTTGAGCAGGGGGAGAGTACGCAGCCGCGCGTCGACGTGGCCGGCCACGAACGGGGGGACGGGACACTCTCGCAGCACCGAGGACCACGAGGAGGTCATGGCCTCGGCCGTCGCCGACACCGCCGCTGTGACCTTTTCCTCGTCGGCGCCCACGGTCCCGGCGAAGCGGCGGAAGTGATCGAGCGTGATGTGGGACGTGTCGTTCTGCTCGCCTACCGGCAAGGTGAGGACATCCCTCCTGAAGGCCTCGTAGGAGGTGACCGAGACGAAGTCGTAGGCCGGCGAAAGCCTGCGACTCCGCCCGTCGGGATACCGCAGCACCAACCGTTACGCGGACATCACCTATCGTCAGCGGTCAGGAGGACGCGGCGGCCAGGGCGATGTCGGAGCGGTGGTGGGAGCCGCGCAGCGTGATCTGCTCCAGGGCCTCGTACGCCCGCGCCCTGGCCTGGGCGAGGTCCCCGCCCGTGCCGACCACGTTGAGGACCCGTCCGCCGTTGGACACCAGCCGGTTCTCCGCGTCGAGGGACGTGCCCGCGTGCAGCGCGTACGCGCCATCGACCGTCACCGGCAGCCCCGCGATCGGGTCGCCCTTCACCGGGTCGGCGGGGTAGTTCTCCGCGGCGAGCACCACGGTCACGGCCGCGCCGTCACGCCACCGCAGCGGCGGGTGCCCGGCGAGCGTGCCGGTCGCGCACGCCAGCAGCAGCTCGCCGAGCGGGGTCTCCAGCCGGTCGAGCACGACCTGGGTCTCCGGGTCGCCGAACCGAGCGTTGAACTCGATCACCCGGGGGCCGGCCGAGGTCAGCGCCAGCCCGGCGTACAGCACCCCCGCGTACGGCATGCCGCGCCGGGACATCTCGGCCACGGTCGGGCGCACGATTTCTTCCATGACCCGCTCGGACAGGTCCTCGGGCGCCCAGGGCAGCGGGGTGTAGGCGCCCATGCCGCCGGTGTTGGGGCCCTTGTCGGCGTCGTAGGCCCGCTTGAAGTCCTGAGCCGGCTGCAGCGCCACCGCGTCCGTCCCGTCGCACAGCGCGAACAGCGACACCTCGGGACCGTCGAGGTACTCCTCGATGACGACCCGCCCGCACGCCCTGGCGTGCTCCAGGGCCTCCTCGCGGCTGTCGGTCACGACCACGCCCTTGCCCGCGGCCAGGCCGTCGTCCTTCACGACGTACGGCGCGCCGAACTCGTCGAGCGCCGCCGCGGCCTCGTCCTCCGTGGTGCAGGTGTACGCGCGCGCGGTCGGCACCCCGGCGGCGGTCATCACGTCCTTCGCGAACGCCTTGGATCCCTCGATCTCCGCCGCCCGCGCCGACGGCCCGAAGCAGGCGATCCCGGCGTCCCTGACGGCGTCGGCGACGCCGGCGACCAGCGGCGCCTCGGGACCGATCACGACGAGGTCGGCGCCCAGCCGCTCCGCGAGCGCGGTCACCGCCGCGCCGTCGGTCGCCGTGACCTGGTGCAGGGTGGCCACGTCGGCGATGCCGGCGTTGCCGGGAGCGCAATGGACCTCTTCGACGGCGGGGTCGAGCCGCAGGGCCCGGCACAGAGCGTGCTCACGACCCCCGGAACCGATGACAAGTACGCGCACCCGTCCATTGTCGCAGTGTTCGGCCGCCTCCCGTTCTCAGGCGTCGGCGCGGACCAGTTCCGGACTGCCCTTTAGGGGCATGCGGTGCTGCCCTGTTTGGGTGGGGATACACACCGATGGCTAGTTTGTTCGGGCTGTTTTTGGCAAGAAGTGCATGATCGACGGCACTTGACGCGGGTACTCTGGAAAAGCCGCCGAGCGGCAATGTGCTAGGTTGGATAGGCTTCGCGCTGTCTCGTGGCGATTGGAGGTGGTCTGGGATGAATTCTGGTGATCCCGTCAGTACGTGCTCGCGCACGTACGTCGTGCGCATTCCCGACCACTCCGAAACTGAAGCCCGAGGGGCAGCTCACGCCTGCATGAAGGGGTGACATCACGTCGCGCGTAGAGCGTGCCGGCTCGGGCGGGAAGGGACCGCCATGCGCTCCTCTCTGCTCTTTCCCCGCATCAACAGGCACACCCGTGTGCTGCCCACGCACATCGGCGCCGCGTCGGTGAACGCCGAGCCCGTCGTCCGCTGCGTGCCGCCGAGCAACTCGCTCGTCGAGTTCGGCGCCTACGTCGCGGGCAAGAAGGTCGCCGCCGGTGGCATACCGGAGGCCGTGCGGCTGGTCCGCGAGCACAACGAGACCAGCGAGATGCCCGACGCGTACGTCTGGGTCGGTCTGCACGAGCCCGCCGCGCCCGAGGTCGAGTGGCTGGCTGAGGTGTTCGGCCTGCACCCGCTCGCCGTCGAGGACGCCATCAAGGCCCACCAGCGACCCAAGGTGGAGCGGTACGGCGACTCGCTGTTCGTGGTGCTCAAGACCGTCGAGTTCCTCGATCACGAGGTGTCGGCGGCGAGCAGCGAGATCATCGGTACCGGCGAGATCATGGCCTTCGTCGGGCCCGACTTCGTGGTGACCGTACGGCACGGCCGCTACTGTCCGCTGGGCGAGATCCGCGAGAAGCTCGAGTCGAAGCAGAAGCTGATCAGCCGTGGTCCGACGGGTGTCCTGCACGCCATCGCCGACCACGTCGTGGACAAGTACCTGCACGTCGCCGACCTCATGCAGGCCGAGCTCGAAGAGGTCGAGGCGGCCGTCTTCGCCGAGGTCAGCTCCCGCGACATCAACAGGATCTACCAGCTCAAGCGCGAGATGCTGGAGCTCAAGCGGGCGGTCGGACCGCTCCTGACCCCCTTCAACGCCCTTCCCCAGCGGCGCAGCATCCCCTCCGAGATGCGTGAGTACTTCCGCGACGTCGGCGACCACCTGTCCCGCGTGTGCGAGCAGGTCCAGGCCTCCAACGAACTGTCCGACTCGATCCTCCAGGCCGCGCTCGCGCGCTCCAACGCCCTCGCGAACGAGGACATGCGCAAGATCTCCTCGTGGGTGGCGATCATCTCGGTCCCCACGATGATCGCCGGGATCTACGGGATGAACTTCGACCACATGCCCGAGATCAAGTCCGTGTACGGCTACCCCGTCGTGCTCGGCGTGATGGTCGTCGCCTGCACGCTCCTGCACCGCGCCTTCCGCCGCAACGGCTGGCTCTGACCGGCCCTTCCCCCGGGACGCGCCCCGAGGGCGTGCCGTCAGCCTCGGCCGCACACGCGCGTCCCGGTGGGCGTCTCCTCCTCCCCGCAGGACGCGCGTACGCCGGATCAGGCGGCGGCATGTGCCGTCGGACGGCGGCACATGCCGTCAGACGGCGCGGCCGGCCTTCAGCAGGGCCGCGGTGCCGGCGACGCGGCGGGCCTGGTGACGGGCCGCCTCCAAGGACACCTCGCCGGGTGCGCCGTCACCGGCCACGTGCGAGGTGCCGTACGGGTTGCCTGACCTGAACTGGACGGGGTCGGTGTAGCCGGGGGGCACGATGATGCCGCCCCAGTGATAGAAGGTGTTCCCCAACGCCAGGAGGGTGGATTCCTGCCCGCCGTGAGCCGTGTTGGAGGCGGTGAAGGCCGAGTACACCTTGTCCGCGAGCTTGCCCTGGTACCACAGCGGACCGGTGGTGTCGATGAACGCCCTGAGCTGGCCGGCCGGGTTGCCGAAGCGGCTGGGGGTGCCGAACAGCACCGCGTCGGCCCACTCCAGGTCGCCGTGGACGGCCTCGGCGACGCCTGCGGTGTCCCGGAGGTGCGCGGCCCACTCCGGTCGAGAGTTGACGGCCTCCGGTGGGGCCGTCTCCGCGACCTTGCGCAGCCGCACGTGTGCGCCGGCCTTCTCCGCGCCCTCGGCGGCGGCTCGCGCCAAGGCGTGCACTGTGCCCGTGGCACTGTAGTAGACGATCGCGACGTTCACGGGTTCCACCATCGGTAGCCCTCTCCTCGGGGTGGGTCTCAGCGGTACGACGACGCACCCCCTCGGGATGTGAGGCGACGCCGTGACCTCACATTCGGGCGGAATGTCTCGTCGAACCGAGTGAGGACGGACGAGACCAAGGGGGCCGGCGACACCATGACGATTCAGTCCGAGCCGGGAGGGCTCGACCCGAGCCTGCGGGTGATCATGAGTGAGCGGCGCCGGCTGCTCAACCTCGCCTACCGGCTCCTCGGCTCCCTGGCCGACGCCGAGGACGTCGTGCAGGAGACCTACGCCCGCTGGTACGCCATGTCGCGGCAGCGGCAGGAGGCCGTCGAGTCCCCCGGCGGCTGGCTGACGACGGTCGCCGGTCGCATCTGCCTCGACCTGCTCGGCTCGGCGCGGGTCCGGCGGGAGCGCTACGTGGGGGAGTGGATTCCCGAGCCGCTGCCCGACCCCGCGGAGTGGATCGACGGTCGGCCGGGCGGTGCCACGGCCGACCCGGCCGACCGGGTCACCCTGGACGAGTCGGTCAGCATGGCGTTCCTCGTCGTGCTCGAGTCGATGACCCCGGCCGAGCGGGTCGCGTTCGTCCTGCACGACGTCTTCCGCTACTCCTTCGCCGAAGTGGCCGAGGTCGTCGGGCGCACCCCGGCGGCCTGCCGCCAGCTGGCCTCCTCGGCCCGCCGCCGCATCCGCGACGCGCGGGCCCCCGCGACCCCGGCGGCCCGGCGCGCCGGCGTCGTGCGGGACTTCAAGCAGGCGTGGGAGGCCGGGGACATCGACGCACTCATCGGCCTTCTCGCCCCCGGCGCCACGGCGACCGGCGACGGCGGCGGACTCGTCAGCGCCGAGCGGCGGCCGGTCGAGGGCGTCGAGCGGATCGCGCGGTTCTTCGCGGAGCGGGCCGGTGCGGTGCCCGGCGTGACGATCCTGGAGCGTACGGTCAACGGCCAGCCCGGTCTGGTGGCCCGGCAGGACGGCGTCACCGTGTCGGTGATGGCGTTCGACGTCGCGGGCGACCGGATCACGCACATCTGGGCGGTGCTCAACCCCGACAAGCTCAGGCCGTGGACGACGGGCTGACAGCCACGGAATGCGGCGTGGGTGCGTACGCTTCATGACCGCAATCATGAGCAATCGGTCATTGCGGTATGTCAGATGATGTTGTTAGGTGGGGGGAGCGGGCCGCTCGACACATCGACCGTTTCCACTCTCGCAGGAGCGTGTCATGACAGAGGCGACACCCCGGTTGGCGACTTTCCCCCTGGCGCGCGAACGCGCCTTCGACCCACCGGACGAACTGGCGCGCCGCCGCGACGAGGCGCCGGTCCAGCGGATGACGTACGCGGACGGGCACGAGGGCTGGCTGGTGACCGGCTACGCCGAGGCGCGCGCGATCCTGGCCGACAGCCGCTTCAGCACCCGCCCCGAACTGCTGCACTCGCCGATCCCCCAGCGCGGCGAGTTCAACAAGGAGCCGCTGACCCCGGGGTTCTTCCTGCGCATGGACGCCCCCGAGCACACCCGCTACCGCCGCCTCCTGACCGGCCAGTTCACCGTACGGCGGATGAAGCAGCTCGAACCGAGGATTCACGAGATCACCGAGAGCCGGCTCGACGCCATGGAGCGCGAGGGCGCCCCCGCCGACCTCGTCGAGTCCTTCGCGCTGCCCATCCCCTCGCTGGTGATCTGCGAGATGCTCGGCGTGCCGTACGAGGACCGGGAGAAGTTCCAGCGCGACTCGGCGGTGCTGGTGAACCTGGACTCGTCGATGGAGGACGTCCGGGCGGCGGTGCAGGACCTGCTCTCCTATCTGCACGGCCTCGTCGAGCTGAAGGCGAAGGAGCCGGACGACGACATGCTGAGCGGTCTGGTCGCGGGCGGGGAGCTGACGACCGAGGAGCTCGGCGGCGTGGCGCTGCTGCTGCTCATCGCGGGGCACGAGACGACGGCGAACATGCTCGGCCTCGGCACGTTCGCGCTGCTGACCAACCCCGGACAGCTCGCCGTCGTGCGGGACGATCCGGCCGCCGTCGACAACGCGGTGGAGGAACTGCTGCGCTACCTCAGCATCGTGCACATCGGCCCGACCCGTACGGCCCTGGAGGACGTGGAGGTCGGCGGTGCGCTGATCAGGGCGGGCGAGTCGGTGACGCTGTCCCTGGGGGCGGCGAACCGGGATCCCGAGCGGTTCGACGGCGGTGACAGCCTCGACGTGACCCGGCCGGCGCACGGGCACCTGAGCTTCGGGCACGGCATCCACCAGTGCCTGGGCCAGCAGCTCGCCCGGATCGAGATGCGTATCGCCTATCCCGCCCTGCTGCGCCGCTTCCCCAACCTGCGCCTGGCCGTGCCGGCGCGGGAGGTGCCGCTGCGCGCCAAAATGGCGATCTACGGTGTGCACCGCCTGCCGGTGCTCTGGTGAGGAAAGTCGCTGGGGGAACGATGAAGATCAAGGCGGACACCGGCCGGTGTATCGGTGCGGGGATGTGCGCGCTCACGCTGCCCGAGGTGTTCGACCAGAGCGAGGAGGACGGGACGGTCGTGGTGCTCGACGCCGAGCCCCCGGCCGCCCTCCGGCCCGCCGTGAACAGGTCCGTCCAGCTCTGCCCGTCGGGGGCGCTCTCCGTCGAGGAGTGAACGCGTGGAGGAATGAACGCGTGAAGGAGTGAACGCGCGCGACACGCTGGGCCGGGTGACGCTCAGCGACTTGACGGGCACGATCCGATGCTGTTGGCTGGTAATCGGCTGTGCAAGCCATTCTTGTGGGTGACCCTGGAGCCCCGTCCCGGCCGTCGAACGGCGCCGGGGCGGGGCTCTTCCCCTGTCCTGGAGACGCTCTGTCTCAGGCTCCGACCGTCCGCAGCGGGGTCACGGGCTCGGGCAGCGGCAGGCCGCGGGCCTTCCACAGGCGGCGCATGCGGTCGGGGTAGTCGGTGACGATGCCGGCCACGCCCATGTCGATCAGGCGGTCGGCCTCGTCGGGCTCGTTGACCGTCCACACCACGACCGGCAGGCCCTGCCGGGCCGCCCCGGTCATCAGCGCGTCGTCGACGAGCACGCGGTCGGGGGACAGCGTCGTCGCCCCCACCGCCGCGGCCGCCGCCGCGAGGTCGCCGCCGGCCTCGCCGAGGCGGATGCCGTTCATCCAGGCGGGAGTCATCGTGTCGCGCTCGACCAGGGCGTAGCGCCGCTCGACCATCGGCCTGGCGATCTCAAGGATGCGCCAGTCGAAGCTGAGCAGGGACGCCCTCGACAGCCGGTCGTGCCGGTCGAGTTCGTGCACGACCTCCTCGACGAACCGGCGCGGGTCGGCGCACAGGTCCGGACGGGTGGGGTCGGATTTCAGCTCGACGTGGAGGCGCACGTGGTCCGCGCCGAGCGCGCCGATGAGGCCGAGCACCGCTCCGAGCGTCGGCATCCGGGTGTCCGGCAGCGGCACCTGCGTGAGCGCGAAGCGGTCGTCCGGCCGCTCCGGCAGCCGTACGCCGACGTCGAGGGTCCGCAGCTGGGGCAGCGTGAGCGCGATGATCGGCTTGCCGACGTAGGGGAACATCTCGTCCCCCGGCGCGGCCATCCCCGTATCGGCGCTGGTCACCGGGGACACGTGCAGGTCGTGGGTGAGCACGAGCTGCCCGTCCGCGGACATGGCGACGTCGAACTCCAGCGCGTCGACCCCCAGCTCCAGCGCGAAGGCCAGGCCGGGCAGGGTGTTCTCGGGCCTCAGGCCCCGGGCTCCGCGATGCCCGTGCAGCTCAACGAATCCATGCACAGCGGCGTACCTTACCGCCTCGGCCGTACGCGGCCCGGAACCCTCCGGTTCCGGGCGCGTACGCCACGAATCATCAGATGAGGGGACGGATCTGGATGGTCTGGGTCCGGCCGGGGCCGACGCCGATGGCCGAGATCGGGGCGCCGCTCATCTCCTCCAGCGCCCTGACGTACGCCTGCGCGTTCGGCGGCAGGTCGTCGAACGTCTTGGCGCTGGTGATGTCCTCCTGCCAGCCGGGGAACTCCTCGTAAATCGGCTTGGCGTGGTGGAAGTCGGTCTGCGTCATAGGGATCTCGTCGTGCCGGACGCCGTCGACGTCGTACGCCACGCAGACCGGGATCCGCTCCAGGCCGGACAGCACGTCGAGCTTGGTCAGGAAGAAGTCGGTCACGCCGTTGATCCGGGTGGCGTACCGCGCGATGACCGCGTCGAACCAGCCGCAGCGGCGGTTGCGGCCGGTGGTCACGCCGTACTCGCCGCCGGTCTGACGCAGCCAGTCGCCCTGCTCGTCGAGCAGCTCGGTGGGGAACGGCCCGGAGCCCACACGGGTCGTGTACGCCTTGAGGATGCCGATGATCCTGGTCAGGCGGGTCGGCGGGATGCCCGAGCCGGCGCACGCGCCGCCCGAGGTGGGGGAGCTGGAGGTGACGAAGGGGTAGGTGCCGTGGTCGATGTCGAGCAGCGTGCCCTGCCCGCCCTCCAGCAGCACGACCTTGTCCTGGTCGAGCGCCCGCGAGAGCACGAGCGAGGTGTCGGCGATGTGCGGGCGCAGCCGCTCGGCGTAGCCGAGGTACTCCTCCAGGACCTTCGCCGGGTCGAGCCCACGGCGGTTGTAGATCTTGGTGAGGATCTGGTTCTTCTCGCCCACCGCGGCCTCGATCTTCTTGCCGAGGATGCCGGGGTCGAGCAGGTCCTGCACCCGGATGCCCATGCGGTAGATCTTGTCGCCGTACGCCGGGCCGATGCCGCGGCCGGTCGTGCCGATCTTGGCCTTGCCGAGGAAGCGCTCGCTGACCTTGTCGATGGCCTTGTGCTGGGGCATGATCAGGTGCGCGCTGGCGGAGATCAGCAGCCGCTCGCAGGAGATTCCCCGCTCGGCCAGCCCGTCGATCTCGCTCAGCAGCACGCCGGGGTCGACGACCACCCCGTTGCCGATGACCGGCACCACGTCGGGCGACAGCACACCCGTCGGGAGCAGGTGCAACGCGTACTTCTGGTCGCCGATGACGACGGTGTGGCCCGCGTTGTTGCCACCCTGGTAACGCACGACGTAGTCGACGTCACCACCCAGCAGGTCGGTGGCCTTCCCCTTGCCCTCATCGCCCCACTGGGCGCCAACGAGAACGACAGCCGGCATGGTCTAACTCCCGCACCAAGACGAAAGCCCCTGACGCAAGCGCGCAGGGGCCTCTTGCACACAGAGACTACCCGAGGGGCATGCCGCGGGTGAACGCGGTCTTAACTCGCGAGACGGGGACCCCGGCCGGGGCTCCGTGTACGTAAGTCCGTCAGTGATCGGCCATCAGTGGTCGGCCGTCAGTGGTTGGCCGACAGGGCCTCCGCGGCGGCCGTGCTGCTGTCACGCAGGAACTGGGCGCAGCGCTCGGCCTCGTCCTTCTCGCCGATGGCGTTCGCGGCCCGGGCGAGGGCGTTCAGGCAACGCAGGAACCCCTGGTTCGGCTCGTGCTCCCAGGGGATCGGCCCGTGGCCCTTCCAACCGGCCCGGCGGAGCTGGTCGAGCCCCCGGTGGTAGCCCGTACGCGCGAAGGCGTAGGAGGTGACGGCGTGGCCCGCCGCGAAGTAGTCGTCCGCCAGGGCGCCCCAGGCCGCGGAGTAGGCGGGGAAGCGCGCGGCCACGTCGGCCGCCTTGGCGCCCGACTCGAGCATCTGCCGCGCCTCGGGGTTGTCCGGCAGCAGGGTGGGCGGCGGGCCGGCAAGGAGGTTCTCGTGCGTTTCCATGTGGACAGTTCTACCTGCCGAACACCCACAGGGGTATGGGCCGCCCGGCGGGAACGGAGATCGATACAAGAATGGATCTTCCGTTCCCGCCTTTTCCCTGGTCCCACGCCCGGGACGGGTGGCACGGTCCCCGGCCTTCGCGGCCGGGGGAGGGCGTCACTTGAGCTTGGTGCCCGCGGACTTGAGCTGCTGGCACGCCTCGACGATGCGCGCGGCCATGCCGGCCTCGGCCGACTTGCCGTACGCGCGCGGGTCGTAGGCCTTCTTGTTGCCGACCTCGCCGTCGATCTTCAGCACGCCGTCGTAGTTGCGGAAGATGTGGTCCACGATCGGGCGGGTGAAGGCGTACTGCGTGTCGGTGTCGATGTTCATCTTCACCACGCCGTACGAGATCGACTCGCGGATCTCCTCCAGGGTGGAGCCGGAGCCGCCGTGGAAGACCAGCGAGAACGGCTTCTCCTTGCCGTACTTGGCGCCGACGGCGTCCTGGATCTCCTTGAGCACGCTCGGGCGCAGCTTGACGTGGCCCGGCTTGTAGACGCCGTGGACGTTGCCGAACGTGGCGGCCACGATGTAGCGGCCGCGCTCGCCCAGGCCGAGGCTCTCGGCGACGGCCAGCGCGTCCTCCGGCGTCGTGTAGAGCTTCTCGTTGATCTCGCCGACGATGCCGTCCTCCTCACCGCCGACGACGCCGATCTCGATCTCGAGGACGACCTTGGCGGCGGCGGTCTTGTCGAGCAGCTCGGAGGCGATCTGGAGGTTCTCGTCCAGCGGCACGGCGGAGCCGTCCCACATGTGCGACTGGAACAGCGGGTCCTGGCCGCGCGCGACGCGCTCGGCGGAGATCTCCAGCAGCGGGCGGACGAACGAGCCGAGCTTGTCCTTCGGGCAGTGGTCGGTGTGCAGCGCCACCGTCACCGGGTACTTCTCGGCGACCACGCGGGCGAACTCGGCGAACGCCACCGACCCGGTGACCATGTCCTTCACGGTGGTGCCGGAGAGGAACTCCGCGCCACCGGTCGACACCTGGATGATCCCGTCGCTTTCCGCCTCCGCGAAGCCGCGCAGCGCGGCGTGCAGGGTCTGCGACGAGGTCACGTTGATCGCCGGGTACGCGAAACCGCCCTCTTTGGCGCGGTCGAGCATCTCGGCGTAGACCTCTGGAGTCGCGATAGGCATGCGAAGTCATCTCCTTCTGACGGTATGCGGCGTGGCAAGTATCCCGAAGGCCGAGCCGATCGGGAAAGCCGGGGCGGTTCAGCGCGCCGGAAAGCCGCGGTCATTCCGCGATTCACGGTTTTCCACAGCTCTGCCGCTTCTCAGTCTCATCTCATCGGGGACAGGTAGGCTCGCCCCGTGGACGTGCTCTTGGACCTTATTGACCCGAAGTGGTGGCTGAGCATGCTCGGCGCCTTCGCGACGATCGGCGTCATCGCCATCGTATTCGCAGAGACGGGGCTGCTCGTCGGGTTCTTCCTGCCCGGTGACTCGCTGCTGGTGACCGCTGGAATTTTCAGCACCGCGGCCGCCGCACAGGGATTCGGGATCGCGCCCCTGTCACTGCCCGCCCTGCTGGTCGGCGCACCGCTGGCGGCGATCGCGGGGGCGCAGCTGGGCCACTTCCTGGGGGCGAAGGTCGGCAGGAGGATGTTCGACAAGCCCGACTCCCGGCTCTTCAAGAGGGAGCACGTCGAGAAGGCGGAGTACTACTTCGAGAAGTTCGGCCCCGCCAAGGCCGTGGTCGCCGCGCGGTTCATGCCGATCGTCCGCACCTTCATGAACCCGGTGGCCGGCGTCCTGGAGATGGACGCGCGACGGTTCTTCGTCTGGAATGTCATCGGCGGCGTCGTCTGGGTCGAGGCGCTGCTGCTGCTCGGCTATTTCCTGGGCAGCAAGGTCGAGGGCATCGACAAGTTCATCCTCCCCGGGGTCTTCGTCATCGTCCTGTTGTCGATCATCCCGATCGTGCGCGAGGTGATGAAGAACCGCCGGGCGGCGGCCGCCGTCCCCAAGGGCCGCCACCACGCCGGCCGGTGATCTCCCCCCTTACGGGCGAATGACCTGCGGGAAGTGCTAACGCACAAGAAGTGACCGACGAGTACTGAGATATGCCTCACAACCGCTACCCTCCCGATTGTGGGACGCCACAGGTCTGATCCCCTCGGTATAGCCAGGCTGGCGCTGGTCGGCCTGGCGGTCGTGCTGCTGCTCGCCGTCGTCGTGATCGGCGCGAGGGCGCTGCTGTCCACGCTCGGATCGGAGGAGCCCGCGGCCGGCGCGTCCGCCACCCCGTCGGCGCAGCCCTCCGTCGAGCCCTCCACCGAGCCTTCCGCGCCCCGCGTGCCCACCGTGCGCGTGGTGTGCCAGGCCGACCGGTGCCCCGTGTTCGTCCGGGTGCCCGGGGGCGACGTGCTCATCGACCGGGACCTGGCCCGGGGCGAGCAGGCGTCCTACTTCCAGCCCGAGCTCGACGTCGTCCTCGACGACGCGAGCACGGTCCAGGTCTTCGAGAACGGAACCGTCAGGTCCCCCGGGCCGCCCGGCGAGCGGCAGGCGTTCAGTGTGAAGCGATCCGGGAATCAGTAAGCGACAGATCAGTGAGGGAGTAGGCGGAGCGATACGGCACACCGGTGGCGGCCAGCGCCTCGTCGCCGCCCCGGTGCACGATCGTCGCGATGCCCACGACCTGGGCGCCGGCCTCGCGCAGCGCCTCCACGGCGGTGAGCACGGACCCGCCCGTCGTGGTCGTGTCCTCCACCGCCAGCACCCGGCGTCCGGCCACGTCGGGGCCCTCGATCCTGCGCTGCAGGCCGTGCGCCTTGCCCGCCTTGCGCACCACGAAGGCGTCGAGCGTGCGTCCGCGGGCCGCCGCGGCGTGCAGCATCGCCGTCGCCACGGGGTCGGCGCCCAGCGTGAGGCCGCCGACCGCCTCGTAGCCCAGGTCCTCGGTCAGATCCAGCATCACGCGGCCCACGAGCGGCGCCGCCACCCCGTCGAGGGTGATGCGGCGCAGGTCGACGTACCAGTCGGCCTCCTTGCCGGAGGACAGCACGACCCGGCCGTGCACGATGCCCTTGTTCTTGATCTCGTCCAGCAGTCTCTCGCGGTCACTCATGAGGCTCAGCGTACGGCCGGTCGCGTCGTGCGGGCCGTACGGGTCGGGCGGCCGGACGCGGCGTGCGACGACTACGCAGAGTAAAGAGGTCTCAGCGGTTTAGCCAGGACACGGACTGCGGAATGTATCGCCGTGCAACTCATCGTAATCGCGAGGTCGCAATGCGTAGAGAAGTCCGGCATACCGACATGGAACTGCTCGAGGCCGTGCGGGGAGGCGACACGGCGGCCTTCGGAAGGCTCTACCGGCGGCACTCGGCCGCCGCGCGGTCGCTGGCGCGGCGGATCGCGCAGGGCGAGGACGCGGTGGAGGACCTCCTCGCCGAGACCTTCGCGAGGGTCCTGGAGGTGGTGCGGCGGGGCGACGGCCCCGCCTCCGCGTTCCGGCCCTATCTCCTCGCGTCGCTGCGCCGCTACGCCGCCACCGGAGTGGCCGACCTGGCCGACGGCGACTCCCTCTACGTGGATCCGGAACTCGCCGGGCTGGAGCGGTCGCCGCTCGCCCGGGCGTACCGCTCGTTGCCGGAGCGCTGGCGCGCGCTGCTGTGGCAGGTGGAGATCGAGGGCGGCAGGCCCGCCGACGCGGGCCCGCTGATCGGCCTGTCGGGCAGGGCCGCGGCCGACCTCACCCGCAGGGCCCGCCGGGGCCTGCGGGAGGCGTACGTGCGGCTGCATCTGGAGGACGGTCCCCGGGCCGAGTGCCGCCCGATCGTGTCGATGATCCTTCGCTATCTCGAGAGCGGGCTGCCCAAGGGGGAGGCCGCCGCGGTCGACGCGCACGTGGCCGAGTGCATCGACTGCCGGTCGGTCTTCCTCCAGCTGGTCGACCTCACGCAGGAGCTGCGGGCCGTCGTCGGGCAGCTGGTCGCCGGGCCGGCCGTGGACGACTACCTCGCCGACCTCGCCACCGCCACCACCACGCGCTCGCGGGCGTACGTCGGGGCGCGGGCTCGGCTGGAGGCGGCCCGCGACCACATCGGGGTGGTGAAGAGCCGCGCGGGCCGCCGCATGAGGAGGGTCCTGCGGGCCGCGCGGGACCGGCGGCGGGCGCACGAGCTGCTCCGAGGGGCGTGCGACCAGGCCCGGACGACGACTCGGCGCGCGTACACGATGGCCGGCGCGCGGCCGAGGGCGGCGTACGGCTGGGCACGGACGACGGCCCGGCGCGTGTGCGGGAAGGCGGGCGCGCTGCCGAGGGCGGCGTACGCCCGGGTGCGGGCGGCGCTGGCGCGGCTGTCCGCACTGGTGCGGAGCGTGCCGACGCCGCATCGGGCGGTGCTGGGAGGCATCGCCGTGGCCGGCCTCGCGACCGCCGCCTTTTTGCTCGTCGCGCAGCCGACGGAGATGCTGTCCGCGGGCGGCTACAGGGAACGCGCCCCGGACCGTCCGCGGCCCGCGGAGGGCGCCGCTTCTTCGCGGCCCGCCGCCGGTGACGCCGGACCCGCGCGGATTCCGTACCCGTACGACCGGCCGAGGCCGCACGCCTGGACGTCCGGGAGCGCTGCCGGCCAGCCGGGCGCGGGCATCGCGCTCGGCATGCCCGAGAGCGCCGGCAGAGCCGCCCCGGATACAGATCAGCGGTCACCGCGCGAGGAGACCACGGGTACGCCGCCCACCCGCGAACGCGCGGGTACGGATCACCCCGGCCGCGAGGGCGGTGGGCACACGACTGCCGGCGCGGGCGGCGGGGGACAGGCGAACCGGCGTCCGGCGAACGGCCGCCCGGTGGGGGAGCCTGACGCGGTCACGGCCCTCCCGCGCCGCGAGCGGGGTTCCGGCCACGCGGACGTTGCGCGGGGCCCGGTTCCCGAACGGCAACGGGTGCGGGGGCAGATCTCCCGGCACCCCTATCGGGAACGTCCCGAGCAGGCCCGTGCCCAGGGCGGCACCCGCGCCGAGGCGCGGGACGGCGCGCGGGCGGGAGCGCGGCTGGAGCCGGGGGCGACTCCTGACCGGCGCGAGGCACAGGCCCGCCAAGCCGCCACGGGACGCACCCCGCTCGCCCGGCCGGGCGGCTCGCGGACCGGGGAGCGCGGCCGTGAGGCCGGTGGGCATGCCCGATCGACTGGCGCGGGCCGGAGCGACACCGGCGCCCATAAGGCCGCAGGCAGCCCGGGGAAGGCCAAGGAGACAGAGAGCGGGAGGAAGGCGAAGGAAGCGGGGAGCCCGGGGAAGGCGAAGGACGCGCTCGCCGTCGCCGTCGATCCGCTCGGCGCACTGCTGCGCGGCCAGCCCGGGCTCGTCGCCGTACGGCTGCGCAACGCGGGCGACGCCGCCACCGGTGACGTCACCGCGACGGTGACCCTGCCGACCGGTGTCCGCTACCTGGGCCAGGACGGGCGTGGCGGGCGGGGCCACGAGGCGAAGCCGGGCGCCCCCGGGCAGGACGGCGGGCGGCAGAACGACGCGATGCAGAACGGCGCGGCGCGCGGCAGCGCGGGTCAGGGGCGCGCGGCGGGTGGGGACGCGGACCGCGCGCGGACGCGGAGCGGCGCGGGCGACGGCTGGTCGTGTGAGGAGTCGGGACGTCTGGTGCGGTGCGCCCGGGGCCCGCTCGCCGCCGGCGAGGTCACGGCGATCTTCCTGAAGGTGGCGGTGGCCGCGGACGCGCCCACGGGACGGGTGTTCACGGTGCGGGTGCGGGCGGGGCGGCTGGAGAGCACCGCCGCGTCGACCGTGGGAGTGCGTGCCTCGGGCGCGGCGGCGCGCTTCGCCGCGGACGGCCGCATCGCCGCGCGAGTCGTCGGTAACGTGCTCGTGGGCTCCGCGGCGTCGTCCGGCCCCTGCGGAGCGGCCTCGGGCGGGCGTGGCCGGAACCCGGGCGTCAGCGTGCCGTTCGACCTCGACAGGGACCCCTCGACGGGCACGTCCAGTTGCGCCGACCTTCACGTGCCGGCTGGTGGCGAGGTGCTGTGGGCGGGCCTCTACTGGGCGGGCGGCGGCCGGGGGGCGGTGCCCGCGCAGGACATCCGGGTGCGCGCGCCGGGAAGGCCCGGATACGCGACCCTGCACGCCGCCGAGGTAGCCCGGCGGGACCTGCCGGGGGGCTCCGGTTATCAGGCGTTCGCCGACGTGACCTCTCTTGTCCGTGCGGTCGGCGGGGGTCGCTGGTGGGTCGCCGGCGCCCCGGCGCGTGCGGGTACGGTCCGGCACTCCGCCTGGGGCCTGGTGGTGATGACCACGGACGGGCGGCAGCCGTACACGCGGGCGGTGGTGCTGGACGCCGCGGCGGTGATCGGGAACGAGGAGAGGGCCCTGCGGCTCCCTCTCGACGGCCTCGCCCCGGACGGCGCGCCCGCGCGGATCGACCTGATGGTCTGGAACGGCGAGGGGGTCAGGGCGGGCGTCGTCACCATGGGGGATCGCGAGGAGCGGCGCCGTCCGGGCGTCCTGGGCCGCGCGGACGCCGGAGGCGTCGCGGTCGACACGCTCCACGCCCTCCTGGGACCCCGTCCCGCGCTGCAACTCGCCACCAGACGGGACCCCGTCTTCTTCGGCGTCGCGGTCGTGAGCGCCCGGACGTGGTCTTGACATCCCCTGACTGGGAGGCCCGGCCGTCGCCGTCCGGCGTGTCCACGGACAAGCGGCTCATATCCGTCCGAGGGCAGCCGTGCGATAACAAATTGGTGGGAGGCGATACCTGGACAAACTGGTACGGTCGGCGTGAACGCTTCCGACCCCAGGGGTGTCGGCGTCCCGATCCCCCACCGGGCGGGCGAGGGCTGAATCGCCGGGAATCAGCCTCGCGGGAACACACGCTTGACTACCCTGAGAGGGCCACGTAGGAAGGGCGGTGTCGCGTGGATCGCTGCGCGCTGTTCGTTGACGCCGGCTACTTGCTGGCAGACGGCGCGATGGCCGTCCATGGGACCCGCCATCGCGAGGCCGTCTCCTGGGACTATCCGAGCCTGCTGCAGTTCCTGACGACCCTGTCAAGAGAGCGGACGGGCCTGCCGCTTCTGCGCTGCTATTGGTACGAGGCGACCGTCGAGGGTCGCCGTACGCCGGAGCACGACGTGCTGGCGGACATTCCCGGGCTCAAGCTCCGTCTCGGCCGCATCCGGCCGGGCCGCAGGGAAGGCGTGGACGCCCAGGTCCACCGTGACCTCATGACGCTGGCGCGCAACAACGCGGTCTGCGACGCGGTCGTGATCAGCGGCGACGAGGACCTCACCCAGGTGGTCAGCGACGCGCAGGACCTCGGCATCCGCGTGACCGTCATGCAGATCGCCACCGACGGCGCGTGGTCGGCGGCACGCACCCTGCGGCAGGAGTGCGACGACCTCATCGAGATCGGCAGCGGCCATCTGCGGCCGTTCGTCACGATGCTCACCGGGGCGGACCCGGGCCCCGGCGCCGGCAACGGGCAGTCCCACGGCAACGGCCTCGTCCCGCATGGCGGAAACGGCTCGCTGTCCAACGGGACGCATCTCAACGGTCCCCAGCAGAACGGGACCCAGCACAACGGGACCCAGCACAACGGGACCCAGCACAACGGGACCCAGCACAACGGGACACCGTCGCAGGGCAGCCACGCCGCCGGCCTCCACGGCGGGGCGGTGACGGGAGCGCACGGCACTCCGCCACAGGACCTGAGCGCTTCAGGAACGGCCTCGAACGCCACCCAACCGCACCCCACGGGGACGCACACGGGGACACCGGGCACGGGAAGCCACAGCGCCGGATCGCACGGCGTGGGCAGCCACGGAAGCGGCGCTCACGGCGCAGGCTTCCAGGGCGCCGGACCTCAGGACATCGGCTCCCAGGGCGCCGGATCTCAGGGCGCCGCAGCGCAGGGCATCGGCTCCCAGAGCGCGGGCGCACACGGGACGGGCGCACACGGGACGGGCGCACACAGCGGCGGGCGATCCTCCGCCGCCCACGCGCGCCCGGCTCTTCCGGCGCAGCCGTCCCCGCCGGCCTACAACGGGTACTCGCCGGAGTCTCAGCAGCCGCCCGCCCCGCCGCGCCAGACCCAGCCGCCCGTGAGCACACCGCTGCCGGCTCCCTCGGCTTCCCCCCCGCCGTCGCCGCCCTCGCAGGCCCAGCCGCCGTCGGGCAGCCCGCCGCCGAACAACCCGATGCAGAGCCAGCAGTACGGCTCCGGCCACGCCGGCTACTCGCCCTCACAGCTGGGGCCGTACACGGGCCCGCAGCCCGCTCCGGTGCCCGTGCAGACCGGAGGCACCACGACGCTCGCCGAGGCGGTCAAGGCGGCGCACAAGGAGGGGCACGACTTCGGCGAGTCGGTCGCCCGCGACGCCCCCGCGCTGTGGCTGGAGGCCGTGCTCGCCCGCAAGCCCCGGATGCCGTCCGACCTCGAGGCCCGCCTCCTGCAGGGGTCCTCGCTGCCGATCGACTTCCTGCTGCACGACGAGGTCAGGCACGCCCTGCGCCGTGGCTTCTGGGACGCCCTCGAGCGCGCCCGCCGCTGACCCGGCGGCCGTCCTCAGCGGGGCGGCCCGTGGCCCGGCTCAGCCGAGAGCGTCGAAGCCGGCCCGCAGATGGGCGACGCGGTCGCTGAGTTCGGCGACCGCGCCGTTGAGGGGCGCGTCGGCGGACTTTTCCGCCAGCTCGCGCACCCGCCGCAGCTCGTCCTCGACGGCGGTGACGCGGCCGGCCAGCTCGGCCAGCACGGAGGCGTGGTCGCCGCCGTCCGGCAACTCGTTCGACAGGCGCTCACGCAGCAGGGCCGCCTGCTCGGAGAGCCGCCGGTTCATCGTGTAGAGCTCCACGAACACGGCGACCTTGGCGCGCAGCACCCAGGGGTCGAACGGCTTGGTGAGGTAGTCCACCGCCCCGGCGGCGTACCCGCGGAAGGCGTAGTCGGGCGCGCTGTCGACCACGGTCAGGAAGATGATCGGGATGTTCCTGGTGCGCTCTCTCCGCTTGATGTGCGCGGCGGTCTCGAAGCCGTCCATGCCCGGCATGCGTACGTCGAGCAGGATGAGGGCGAAGTCGGTCGACAGGAGGGCTTTCAGCGCCTCCTCCCCGGACCGGGCCCGTATGGGCACGACGTCCAGCGAGCTGAGAATCGCCTCCAGGGCGATCAGGTTCTCCTCACGGTCGTCGACCAGCAGGACCCTGGCGCGGTCAGCCATCGATCACGTCTCCTGGGCGTCTCGGGACTCGGGGGCCGGCACGCCCCTCGTGCGTTCTGTGCCCCCGCTGCGGCCGCGCATGAGCCATCCGCGCAGCCGCTCGAGCAGCCGGTCGACGTCGACGGGCTTGGGCACGTAGTCGGACGCGCCGGACGCGATGCTCTTCTCGCGGTCGCCCCGCATGACCTTCGCCGTCAGCGCGATGATCGGCAGGTCGGCGAACTGCGGCATCGTGCGGATCGCCGAGGTCGTGGCCCAGCCGTCCATCTCGGGCATCATGATGTCCATCAGCACGAGCGCCACGTCCTCGTTGCGTTCGAGCTGCTCGATGCCCTCGCGGCCGTTCTCGGCGTACACGACGGTCGAGCCGTGCCGCTCCAGCACGCTGGTCAGCGCGAAGACGTTGCGGATGTCGTCGTCCACGATGAGGATCTTGGCCCCGGTCAGCGGGTCGTCCCCCTGCCAGTCGTGGCTGTCCACCAGCGGCGTGTACTGCGGGACCGGCAGGTCGGTCGGGAGCGGGATCTCCGGGAGGATGTCCCTGATGTGCAGGTCGGGCACCTCGTCCTCGCGGCCCTCCGGTTCGGTGGGCGTGGCGATCGCGCCGCCGTCGGGAGCGGCGAGCGGCCCCGAGTAGTTCGGGGGCAGGTACAGCGTGAACGTGCTGCCCTCCCCGGGGACGCTCTGAACGTGGATCTCGCCGCCGAGCAGGCGGGCGATCTCCCGGCAGATCGACAGGCCGAGGCCGGTGCCGCCGTACTTGCGGCTGGTCGTGCCGTCGGCCTGGCGGAACTGCTCGAAGATCACTTCGAGCTTGTCCGGCGCGATGCCGATGCCGGTGTCCACGACCCGGAAGGCCAGCATGTCCTCCGGCGAGCCCTGCAGCTTCTCGTCCACGTAGGGGACGTCGACGGGCGCGCGGGTCACCTCCAGCCTGACCTCGCCCTCGTGGGTGAACTTCACCGCGTTGGACAACAGGTTGCGCAGCACCTGCTGCAGCCGCTGCTCGTCGCTGCGCAGCTCGTACGGCACGGAGGGATCGACCTGGACCGCGAACGACAGGCCCTTGTCCTGCGCGAGCGGGGCGAAGGTCGCCTCCATGTAGTCGACCAGCGCGGACAGCGACATCGCCTGCGGGTGGATGTCCATCCGGCCCGCCTCGACCTTGGACAGGTCGAGGATGTCGTTGATCAGCTGCAGCAGCGCCGAGCCGGCGTCGTGGATCGTGCGGGCGAACTCGACCTGCTGCGGCGTGAGGTTGCCCTCGGCGTTCTCCGTCAGCAGCTTGGCGAGCACGAGCAGGCTGTTGAGCGGGGTGCGCAGCTCGTGGGACATGTTCGCGAGGAACTCGGACTTGTAGCGCGAGGAGACCGCGAGCTGCTCGGCCCGTTCCTCCAGCGTCCGCCGGGCCTGCTCGATCTGGAAGTTCTGGATCTCGATCGCGCGGTTCTGCTTGGCCAGCAGCGCCGCCTTGTCCTCCAGCTCGGCGTTGGACCGGCGCAGCTCCTCCTGCTGGCGCTGGAGCTCGTCGGAGCGCTCCTGCAGCTCGATCGCGAGCCGCTGCGACTCGGTGAGCAGGTCCTCGGTCCGGGAGTTGGCCATGATCGTGTTGATCGTGACGCCGATGGTCTCGACGAGCTGGGTGAGGAACGCCAGGTGGACCTCGCTGAACTGCCGGAACGAGGCCATCTCGAGGACGCCGAGCACCTTGTTCTCGAAGAGGATCGGCAGCACGACGATCTGGGCCGGGTTCGACCGGCTGAGCCCGGTCTCGACCGTGATCGAGTCGACCGGGACGTTCTCCAGGATGATCTGCTTGGCCTCCAGCGCGGCCTGGCCGACGATGCCCTCGCCCAGGTCGAAGCTCGGCTTGGGAGTCGAGCCCGGCTGGATGCCGTACCCGGCGATGAGGTTGAGCCGGCCGTCGTCGTACAGGTAGC
Organism: Microbispora sp. NPDC049633; assembly: GCF_040675265.1. Taxonomy (NCBI): domain Bacteria; kingdom Bacillati; phylum Actinomycetota; class Actinomycetes; order Streptosporangiales; family Streptosporangiaceae; genus Microbispora; species Microbispora sp. NPDC049633. Next base: position 7,404 of record NZ_JBFAOO010000011.1, on the reverse strand, counting down.
AGGCGCCGTGACTGGCCGAGACGAGCGGGGTGAGCTCGCTCATGATCAGCCGGGCGACCTCCATCAGGTCGCGGTGGCCCTGCATCAGGCGGGAGATCCTGGCCAGGTTGGACTTGAGCCAGTCCTGCTCCTGGTTGGTCTTGGTCGTCTCGCGCAGGGTGGCGACCATCGTGTTGATGTTGTCCTTGAGCTGGGCCAGCTCGCCCGGCGCCTCCACGGTGATCGACCGGGTGAGGTCGCCCCTGGCGACCGCGCTGGTCACCTCGGCGATCGCGCGCACCTGGGTGGTCAGGTTGCCGGCCAGTTCGTTCACGCTCTCGGTGAGCCGCTTCCAGGTGCCCTCGACGCCTTCGACTCGGGCCTGGCCGCCGAGCTGACCCTCCGAGCCGACCTCGCGGGCGACGCGGGTCACCTCGGAGGCGAAGGACGACAGCTGGTCGACCATGGTGTTCATGGTGCTCTTGAGTTCGAGGATCTCGCCCTGGGCGTCGACGTCGATCTTGCGGGTCAGGTCGCCGTTGGCGACGGCGGTGGTCACCTGGGCGATGTTGCGCACCTGGTAGGTGAAGTTGCTCGCCATCGAGTTGACGTTGTCGGTGAGGTCCTTCCAGACGCCCGACACGCCGGGGACACGCGCCTGGCCGCCCAGCCGTCCCTCGGTGCCGACCTCGCGGGCGACGCGGGTCACCTCGTCGGCGAAGGCGGACAACTGGTCCACCATCGTGTTCATCGTGTCCTTGAGCTCCAGGATCTCGCCCTGGGCGTCCACGGTGATCTTCTTGGACAGGTTGCCCTGCGCCACGGCGGTGGAGACGACGGCGATCTGACGAATCTGCGAGGTCAGGTTGTTGGCCATGAAGTTGACGTTGTCGGTGAGGTCCTTCCAGATGCCCGACACGCCGCGCACCTGCGCCTGGCCGCCCAGCCGTCCCTCGGTGCCGACCTCGCGGGCGACGCGGGTCACCTCGGAGGCGAAGGACGACAACTGGTCGACCATGGTGTTCATGGTGCTCTTGAGCTCGAGCATCTCGCCCTGGGCGTCGACGTCGATCTTGCGGGTGAAGTCGCCGTTGGCGACGGCGGTGGTGACCTGGGCGATGTTGCGCACCTGGTAGGTCAGGTTGTTCGCCATCGAGTTGACGTTGTCGGTGAGGTCCTTCCAGACGCCCGACACGCCCTTGACCTCGGCGCGGCCGCCCAGCTTGCCCTCGGTGCCGACCTCGCGGGCGACCCGGGTGACCTCGTCGGCGAACGCCGAGAGCTGGTCGACCATCGTGTTGAGGGTCTCCTTGAGCTCCAGGATCTCGCCCTGGGCGTCCACCGTGATCTTCCTGGACAGGTCGCCCTTGGCCACGGCGGTGGAGACGACGGCGATCTGCCGCACCTGCGAGGTCAGGTTGTTGGCCATGAAGTTGACGTTGTCGGTGAGGTCCTTCCAGACGCCCGACACGCCGCGCACCTGCGCCTGGCCGCCCAGCTTGCCCTCGGTGCCCACCTCGCGGGCGACCCGGGTGACCTCCTCGGCGAACGCCGAGAGCTGGTCGACCATCGTGTTGACGGTGTGCTTCAGCTCCAGCATCTCGCCGACGGCGTCGACGGTGACCTTGCGGCTCAGGTCGCCGCGGGCGACCCCGGTCGTCACCTCGGCGATGTCGCGGACCTGCGCGGAGACGCGGTCGGACATCGTGTTGACGGCCTCGGTGAGGTCGCGCCAGCTGCCCGACATGCCGCGCAGATTGGCCCGGCCGCCCAGCTTGCCCTCGGTGCCGAGGTCGCGGGTGACCCGCGTCACCTCCGAGGTGAACAGCGAGAGCTGATCGACCATGCCGTTGATGGCCTTGCCCAGCCGCCGTACCTCGCCCCGGGCCGCGCGGTCCACGTCGATCCGGCGGGACAGGTCGCCCTTCGCGACGGCGTCGATGACGTCCGCGGCGCCGCTGACCGGGGTCACGATGGCGTCGATGAGGTCGTTGACCGAGCCCACGCTCTCCGCCCACGCGCCGACACCCGGCCCGGGGCTGAGCCGCTCGGTGAAACGGCCCTCCTTGACGATCTCGCGGCGGACCCGGGCCAGCTCGTTGGCCAGGTGCTCGCGCCGGTCCGCCACCTCGTTGAGCAGCAGCCGGATCTCGCTGAGGATGCCGGGCGGGGCGTGGGACACGCGCCGGCGGAAGTCGCCGTCCCGCCATGTGATGAGCGTCTCCAGGAAGGGGACGAGGTCGGATTCGCGGTAGACCCGTTCGGTCCCGGCCAGCTCGGCGTTGGCGGGCGACATTTAGCCTCCTTTACCCCGATCGGGGCTGACGCGACCAAGGCATACGGCCTCATACGGCCTGTCCAGCCGCGGACTCCATGCCAGTCTGTCACGTTCGGCGGGATGCGGGGCCCCCTTGCTTGACCCGAGGTCAGCCGGAAGTGTGGTAAGCACAATGGTGGTGACAACTAGCCCTCGGGCCGTTCTGGCGGCGTCCTTCACGCCAGGCGAGACGGCCGTACCCGAAGCGAAGCGGTTCACGCGCGAAGTGATGACAGCGTGGGCCGCCATGTCGGTGTACCCCGAGGCCGAGCGGCTGGTGGGGGAACTCGTCGTGGAAGCGGCGGGCGCGCCCTTCGAGGTCGTGTGGCTCCACCACGGCGAGTCCATCCAGGTGGAGGTCAGGGAGAAGACGGACGGCCAGAATTTCGGCCCGCCGGCCGACGCCGTCAGCTGGGGTGTCACGTTCACCTCGTCGCTGCGCACCCGCTGGGCCCGTCTGGAACTGCCGGGCGGGGAGCCGGTGCAGAGCGACGAGTGGCTGCTCGAGGCCGCGCACGGCCCGGGCTGGCTGGGCTTCCTCGCGGACGCGAGCGACCTGCTCGCGGGCACGCTCAACCCGGAGATGGTCCCGGCGATCGTCGCGCAGATCGTGGTGCCGCGCCTGGCGAGCTGGTGCGCCGTCTACACCGCGCAGGACGGGTCGGGAGAACTGCGGCCCGCCTATCTCTGGCACGCGGACGAGACCCAGATCGACGCCATGCGCGACGAACTGGAGGAGATCTCGCTGCCCGCGGACGACGACCCCGCCGTGCTGCCGATGAGCGAATGGCAGGCGCTGGCGTACCCGCTGACCGCGCGGGGGCGGCGGCTCGGCGTGATGTGCCTGGGCCGGCGCGACCGCTTCCCCGACGAGGCCATGCAGATCGCCGAGGACCTCGGCCGCCGCGCGGCGCTGGCGCTCGACAACGCGCGTCTGTACGCCCAGCAGGCGGCGGCCAACCGGGCGCTCCAGCGCAGCCTCCTGCCGCCCGACGAGCCCACCACCCCGGGGCTCGACTTCCACGTGATCTACGAGCCGGCGGGGGAGAACAACGAGGTCGGCGGCGACTTCTACGACCTGTTCCCGATCGCGGACGGGGTCTGGCGCTTCGCGATCGGCGACGTCTGCGGCACCGGGCCCGAGGCCGCCGCGGTCACCGGGCTGGCCCGGCACACGCTCCGGCTGCTCGCCCGCGAGGGGTACGGCGTGGCCGCCGTCGTGGGCCGGCTCAACCAGGCCATCCTGGAGGAGGGGGAGCGCGCCCGCTTCCTGACGCTGCTGCACGGCCAGATCACGGTCTCGCCGGAGGGTCTCGACATCCGTCTCGTCTCCGCCGGGCATCCGGAGGCCCTGCGGCTGCGGCCGAACGGCGAGGTCGAGGTCGTCGCCTCGCCGCAGTCGCTGCTCGGGGTGTTCCCCGAGGCGAAGTTCCAGGAGGACAGCCTGCGCCTCACCCCGGGCGACGTGCTGCTGGGCGTGACCGACGGGGTCACCGAGCGGCGGTCGGGCAACCGGCTGCTCGACGACGACGGCGGCCTGGCCAAGCTCCTGGCCGAGTGCGTGGACCTGTCCGCCCGCGCCGTGGCCGAGCGCATCCGCCGCGCCGTACAGGACTTCGCGCCGGTGCCGAGCGCCGACGACCTGGCCATCCTCGTCCTGCGCGCCCCCTAGGTCCTAGGTACGGCCCAGGGCGCGGACGGCGAAGTCGATGGACGCGGCCATCCTGTGCACCCGCTCCTCGACGGCCGGCGCGCCCGGATCGGCGTCGTACCGGTACACGGACGCCTCCCGGCCGTGGGCGGCCAGGGCCCGGACGTAGCGCTCGACCTGGCGGGCCGGGCAGCGCCGGTCGTTCGCGCCCGTCAGGATCAGCAGCGGCGCCTCCACCATGTCGGCGTACGTGATCGGGGAGGACGCGGCGTATCGCTCGGGCACCTCGGCCGGGGAACCGCCCAGCAGCGCCCGGTGCGCCGCGCGCATGCACTCGGCCTCGTCCTCGTACGCCGCCGCGTGGTCGGCGATGGGGGCGGCGGCGATCCCCGCCGTCCACGACTTCGGCTGGGTGCCGAGCGCCAGCAGGGTCAAATAGCCGCCCCACGCCGTGCCGGCGAGCACGAGGCGGTCCGGGTCGGCGATGCGGCGCTCCACCGCCCAGTCGCGCACCGCCGCCACGTCGGCCAGCTCGATGTGGCCGACGTCGCCGCGCAGCGCGTCGCGCCAGGCGGAGCCGTACCCGGCCGACCCCCGGTGGTTCACCCGGATCACGGCGAAACCGCTGTCGACCCACGCCGCGACCTGCGGCCGGAACGAGTCGTCGTCCTGGCCGCCGGCGCCGCCGCCGAACCCCGGCAGCGCGCTGCGCAGGAGGAACACCGTCGGGTACGGCGCGGCCACCCGCTCGGGCCGGGAGACGAGGGCGTGGATGCGCCCGCCCGGGCCGTCCACGTCGATGTCCTCCAGCGGCACGGACGGCGGCGGTGTGCGCCCGGGGCTGAAGACCACGTGGCCGTTGCTCGACCTGACGACCGGCGGGTGGGCGGCGCTCGACCAGGCGTACTCGACGGTGCCGTCGGGGCGCGGCGCCGCCGCCTCGATCACCCCGTGCGGGCTCTGGATCGGGGTGAGGCCGCCGCCGGCGAGGTCGTAGCGCAGCAGTTCGGTGCGTCCCCGCTGGTTGTTGATGACGAGCAGGGCGCGTCCGTCGTCGTACCAGTCCGCGGAGATCTCGCCGCGCACCCGCAGCCAGATCTCCCGCTGCTCGCCGGTCACCGGGTCCCAAACGAGCGGTTCGCGGCGGCCCCGGCGCTCGTGCAGGACGAGCAGGCGCCGGTCGCCCGGGACGGGGGCGAACCTGCAGCCGGTCACGCCTCTGCCCGGTCCGTCGTTCAGCTCGGCGACCGTCGAGCCGTCCGCCCTGATGACCCGTACGGCCGGATGCAGGGCGTCGCCGTGCTCGCTGTGGTTGACGGCGATGAGCGAGCCGTCGAGGGACATGTCCGCGACCGCGGCGTACTCGTCGTGGCGGTACAACGTGACCGGCTCGCTCCCGGGCCTGGCCAGCAGGATCTCGAAGCCGTCCCGGGTGGAAAGGCCGACGGCCGCGGCGCCGTCCGAGGCGAGCGCGAGCCCGCACGGGTGGCCGGGCGGCATGGCCAGGGGCTCGTCCGGGCCGCCGTGGAACGGCTGGCGCGACCACACGCCGTACCCGTCGCGGCCCGTGTCGCCGTCCGTGTCGCCGTCCGTGTGGCCGTGGGGATCGCGGTCGGTGCCGCGGTCGGTGCCGCGGTCGGTGTCGCAGTGGGTGTCGCCGAACCACCAGATCCATCGGCCGGCGGGGTCGATCGCGCCGTACCGGGTGCCGTGGGCGCGGTCGGTGACCTGGCGGATCTGCCCGCTCGACCGGTCCCAGGCGTAGATCTCCCACGCGCCGGAGGCGTTGCCGCGGTAGACGGCGCGGTGCGGCGCCTGACGCGCCCACGTGGGCAGGGTCACCCGCGGTGCCCGGAACCTGGCCTGCCAGCGTTCCTCGGCCTTCATACCGGCCCTCCCCTGCGCTCCTACGGGGTCGGGTTCAGTATGTCCCGCGAGAGACGCAAATGACCGACAAATAGGTGATGTCGGGACATGAGTTGCCGCAAGCGCCGCGCCAGGACAGGTTCAAGCCGGCGAGCTGGGTGCGGCTGGCCACGTTCAGCTTGGGAAACGCGTGGTCGCCCCCGCGATCCGTACCAGGGGTGCCGTGATACCGCGGTCGTGGCCCCGGTGACACCGGCGGGCGAGTCGAGAGCCGTACGACGCGTCTCCGTGTGCCGGCGGCGGGGCCGTGGATAGTGGGACGGTGGACTGGCAGCCGATCTTCGCTCCGAGCATTCCGCTGCTGGAGGGGTTCGTCCGCGGCACGGTGACCTTCCTCGTGTTGCTCGCTCTCCTGCGCCTCGTCGGTCAGCGCGAAGCGGGCGGCCTGGGCGTCACGGACGTGCTCCTGGTCGTCCTGGTCGCCGACGCCGCGTCGGCCGGGCTGCACGGCAAGGCCGAGTCGATCTCCGACGGATTCGTGGTGGTCGTCACGATCCTGTTCTGGAGTGTGGCGTCGACGCCGTCGCGTACCGGTTTCCGCGGGTGGCGGCGCTGCTGAAGGCCCGGCCCAGGGCGCTGATCGAGAGCGGCAGGCTGAACCGCAGGGTGATGCTGCGGGAGTTCATGACCTACGAGGAGGTCCTCTCGCAGCTGCGGTTGCACGGCATCGAGGACATCGCGGTGGTCGGCCGCGCGTACATCGAGCCGAACGGCCTGATCAGCGTCATCCGCGTGGACCGGGGGGAGACCGAACCGGCCGAGCCCCCGGTCACGTAGACGCACGCGGTCACATGGCCGGGGCGGCCAGGGAGACGCACGCGGTCGCGCGGAACCAGCGGTCACGGGGACACAGCGGTCACGGAGCCTACGGGTTCATGGAGACCCGGTTCCTGGAGACCGGCGGGGTCACGGGGACACAGCGGTCACGGGGACACTGCCCAGCGGGTGATGTGGAAGGATGCGGTCACCGGCACCGGGTCGGGCAACGCGCGGATCTTCGCGGCCAGTTCCTCCGGGCGGGTGTGCCAGGCGCTCGGGCCCATGCCGACCACCGCCTCGATTTCGTCGTGGCGCAGCGAGAGCGCGATCTCCTCGGTCTCCTCCCCGGTCCGGGCGAACCGGCCGCCCAGGGCGTCCTCCAAGCGGCGGTCCTTGTCCTCGTCCACGTTCAGCAGGCCGAGCCGTTCGACCAGCGGGCTCAGGTGGCCGTGGCCGGGCGTGACGACGACGAGGGAACCACCCGGCCGCAGGATCCGGGCGAACTCCTCCGCGTTGCGCGGTGCGAAGACGTTGAGCAGCACGTCCACGCGGTGATCGGCGACGGGGATCGGCCGCCACACGTCCGCCACCACGGCGCCGATGCGCGGATGCGCGCGGGCGGCCCGCTTCAGCGCGTGCTTGGACACGTCGAGCGCGATGCCCACCGCGGCGTCGCCGAGCGCCGCGGCCAGGTAGTAGCCGGTGCCCGCGCCGGCGTCGGCGACCACGGCGGCGCCCTCGCACAGCCGGGCGAGGCGGCCGGCCAGTGGGG
>NZ_JBFAOO010000010.1:0-79747 GCF_040675265.1 Microbispora sp. NPDC049633 | reverse complement strand
TCCGGATGGTCGCCGCGGTCTCCGACTTGACCTTGATGCCGAGCGTTCCCCGGTCGGGGTTGGCGTCGATGGCGATCACCCGGTCGCCTCCGGGGCACGTCGCTGTAGGTGAGCAGCCGGTCCCGCTCGAAGTAGAGCTGCGGATACTGCCGCCGCAGCGATTCGACGTGCTCGGCGGTCATCTCCGCCACGACCACAGCGGGGAACCCGGGCGCCTGAGCCCCCGGGTTCCCCGCCGTCCCCCGCAGGCGGCGCAGCACGCGCACCTCGGGGTCGTCCTCCAGCAGCCTGCGCACCGTGTCGCCGTCGAGAGCCGGCGCGGCCGCTCCCGGCGCCGGCGGATGCGACTGGGGCAGCGCGGCCACCATGTAGCGCCGCGGCCGGGGCTCCACCGGCTGCGGCGCCTGGCGGGACGCCTGCCGCCCCCGCGGGGACGCCGGGCGCGGCTCCTCGCTTCCGTCCTTGGGCTTGTCGTTACTGGTCACCACGTCTCGACTCTCCCCAGCTCAGGCTGGTGTGGCCGGCCGCGCCCCGTACGGCGCGGCGGGCAGTTCAGGCTCTGTCATCCCATTCGCCGCTCTCGGGACGGCGGGGGCCCGGACCGGCCGCCGGCCGGTCCGGGCCACCGAAGTGATCACGTCACAGCAGTGGAACCGTGGGCCGTCCGGGGGTGACCACGCCGAGCGCGAACTGGATCTGCGCCAGGCACGCGTCGTACCGCCCGGCCCGGTACAGCTGTACCGCCTGCACCAGCAGCGGGATGATCCCCGCGACCTGGGGCGCCTGCGGGAGTGACGCCTGCAGCCAGCCGTACAGCCGCTGGAGCGTCACGGCGCAGTGCGCCTGTAGCGGCGCGACCGGCGCCGGATGCCCCGTCACGACTCCCACGGCCGGGGGCGTCACCGGACCCATCCCGGGACCCATCGACTCCACGGTGTTCCTCCGATCAGAGAGCGGCACCGGCCGGCACCGGGACCTGCTGCGCGGCCTGCTGGTGCGGCTGGCCGTAGGCCTGGCCATAGGCCTGGCCGTAGACCTGCGACAGCGACTGCGTGGTCAGCGGGACCTGCTGCCCGTACGCCGCCTGGACGTGCTGGGGCATCACGGGCTGGATGCCGAGGTGCTGGGCCTGCTGGCCGGGGTGCTGCGCGTACGCCTGGGTGGCGTACGGCTGGCCGTAGACCTGCGGGATCTGCTGGGCCTGGGCCTGGATAGCCTGCAGCGCCTGCAGAACCTGCGGCGGAAGCACCTGCTGCTGAACCTGCTGCTGGATCTGCTCACGGACCTGGTGCTGGTAGAGCACGACCTCCAGCATCTGGCGGGCCGCGGGAGCGCCGTACCGCACGCTGTACCGCGCGACCTTGGTCCAGAAGGTCACCGGGCTCACCAGGTGCTCCTGCGGGAGGATCTGCTCCTCCTGCTGGATCATCGCCAGCGGCGACAGCTGCTGCTGCGCCGCCGGGATCTGCTGACCGAGCTGGAGGGGCGAGATCTGCTGCTGAGCGCCGTACCCCAGCATGGTCGCCATGGATGCGGGGTTCATAGTGGTGAACGTCATTGTCACTCCTTCGGAGCCAGTAGGTCCGGCCCATCGCCGATGTGATTACATCGCGTGACAGATCAGTCGCACAACGTTATAGGCGTAATGAGTGACTAAGGCGGATTTGACAGTCGGGCTCGGTGACGTGACGGACCACGGCGGTCATACTCCGGCTTGGAGGTATCGGCATGACGCAGAGCGCTGATCGGCGCACCTGGTTAGATGGATCGTTCCTCGACCTGCTTCCGGCGATGGCGCGGAAGGAGCTCCTTCGCCTCGGCTCCCTGCTGACGTATCCGAACCGCCACGTGCTGATCCGGGAGGGCGACCCCGGACACGCGGTCTACCTGCTGGTCGACGCTCTGGTGAAGGTCACGGCACTCGCGGAGAACGGCTCCAGGGCGCTCCTGTCGATCCGAGCGGACGGCGACGTCGTCGGTGAGATGGCCGCGCTGACGGACCACCCCCGGATGGCCACGGTGACCACCTGCAGGCGATCTCTCGTTTGCGTGCTGAAGGGTCCCGTCTTCACCGCCTATCTCGCCCGCACCCCCGAGGCCGCCGCCGCCCTCAGCCAGGTCGCGATCGACCGGTTACGGTTCGCGAACCGCCGACGCCTCGACTTCACGGGATATGAGGCTGATGTCTGCCTGGCCCGGATCCTGGTCGATCTCGCCATACGGCACGGGCGGCCGCACCGCGAGGGCATCGACATCGGAGTGCCGGTCACCCAGGCCGAACTGGGCGAGCTCGTCGGGATCAAGGAACGCACGGTGCAGAAGGCGATGCACGACCTGTCCGCCCGTGGTCTCGTGCTGCAACGGCATCGAGGCGTGGTCATCAGGGACCTCGACGGCCTGACCGACTTCGCCGACCTGCGGCTCCAATCACCCGGCTGAAAGCCGCATCAATGCGGGTTCCGAAAAGCCCGCCGGAGTCATCGTGGTCCGGCCGACACAGACCAGCCAGGAGGCACGATGACTCACCCTCCCATGCCCACCTCGCACGCGATGATCGCGGTGGACATCGAGAAGTACAGCGGGCGCCACGACCAGCAGCAACTCCACCTTCAGGAAGCCCTCGTCCGGGTGCTCGACGCCGCCGCGGCCGAAGCCGGTCTCGACCGGTCGACATGGACCGAGCGTCAGCCTCAAGGGGACGGCGAGTTCTCCTGGCTACCGCCCCACGCGCACCTCGGTGTGCTGGTCGGCGGCTTCGTCCGCGAACTGGACGGGCAACTCGGCCTGTACAACCGGCGCCACGCCGGTCCGTTCTGGACGCGCATGCGCCTGCGCATGGCCGTCCACTTCGGTCCCGTACATCTGGGCGCCCCCAACGGGGTCGCCGGCCGCCACGCCGTACAGCAGGCCCGGCTCCTCGACTCCGCCCCGGTGCGGCGGGCCCTCGACGCCTGCCCGGCCGCGGACCTGGCCCTCATCGTCTCCGATCGCGTGTACGACGACTACATCAGCCAAGGACTGGGCGAGCCGCAGGCGTACCGACCTGTCCAGGTGCGGGTGAAGGAGCACTCCTGCACCGCGTACCTGCACGTGCCCGGTCACGATGTCGGCGGGCTCGGCGCCCTCGACCTCTTCGACCCCGAGGAGCCCGACATGCCCGAGACGGGCCGTGCGCGGGCGAACCTCGATCATGACAGAGACCGGCGGCACGCGCCGACGATCGTTCACGGCGACCAAATCGGCGGGCCGTCCCACCGGGCCTACGGTCACGGCACCGTGAACGCCCCCGGCGGGAACCAAGTCATCGGCAACTGGCGCGAGGGGCACTGATGACCGAGCAGGAGACCCCGGCCATCGAGCAGGCACGCGGCGGGGAAGAGCGCGGACCGGATGCGGATGCGGAGCAGAACGCCAGGCGTGACCTGCGCGAGGAGCTCAGTGAACAGAAGAAGCGAAGCCGGATCTCCGCGCGGAACCTGGACGCCCTCTACGCCGACACCGTCATCGGCGGCGACGACATCGGGGGCGCCTCCCACCGCGCCACCGACGGCGGCACGGTCAATGCGCCAGGACGCGACCAGTACATCTTTGGCTGGTCCCAGGAGGACAAGGCCGTCCACACCGTGAGCGTGCCCGCCCGCGACGTCGGCCTCGTACGTCGTTGCCACGCGGCGACCAGGTCCTACGGCACGTTGGTCCGGCGTCTTCGCGACGAGCACGTGCTACTGCTGCGCGGAGAACCCTACAGCGGGCAGCCGACCACCGCCCTGGCCGCCCTCGCGCACTGGACCGGCGACGACGCTCGTCTCGCCTGGCTGCACCTCAGGCGGGACCCCTTGCCCCTCGTTGCCGCCGATCTGCGCGACGCGACGGGGTACCTCCTCATGGCAGGCGACGACGCGGCCTGGAGCGGCCACGCCGACCAGATGCTTGGGCACCTGTGCAAAGTCGCCGAACGGGCCGGAGCCCGGATCGTCGTCCTGGCCGATCCAGAGTTTTCCGAGCACGACCGCGTGGTGGAGCACGACCCGCCTCCGCTGGACGACGTGTTCGCCAACTGGTTGGTCCACGAGCTGTACGAGGGCGGCGAGGCCCACCCGCGGGAGCGGGCCGGCAAGACGGCGGCCGACGAACTGGTCCGGGAGAAGCTGGCCGGCTACCGGCGCCCCCGCGAGGCGCGCGCCTTGGCCCTGCGGGTGGCGGCCGGTCTCCTGCGCGGCCGGTCGGTCAGCGACATTCTGGAGGGGTTGCCCGAACAAAGACGCGTCAGGGCCCGGAATCTGCTCACCAAGGACACTCCCCGCAGGGCGCGCAGCTTTCTGATCGCCAGTTCCGTTCTCCGCGGATCCGCGGCGGCCGTGGTCGCCACGCAGACGCTGAGGCTGGCGACGCTCATCGAAGAGGAACTGGCCCGGCAGACGACTGTCGAGCAGCCGCGTCGACACCACGTGTGGGAGTGGCTCACTGACTGGACCAGGGACACGGGCGTCAGGGTCGAGGAGACCGGTCGCGGTGGCGACGGGCAGGTCGTCGAGTTCGACGAGCCCCCGATGGCCGGTTCGATCCTCCGCGTCGTCTGGGAAGAACAGCCCACGATTCACGAGCCACTGCTGACCTGGCTGCGGCAGCTGACGGAGGACCAGCAATTCGACACCCGCATGAAGGCGGCCGAAGCCATCGGTCTTTTGGCCACCTACGACTTCCTCTCCGTCCGCAACCGCTTCCTGGAGGTCTGGCGGGACAGCGACAGGATCGAGCGACGCGAGCTTGCCGCCTGGGCACTCGCCTCGGCGGCGCGGGATCCGCAAGTACAGCCAAGAGTCTTCGAATGCCTGCGCCAGTGGGCGCACAGCGGCCGGAGAGCCCAATCCGTGGTTATCAGGACCTATGGCTCATGGCTGGGAGCGCACCGTGTCGACGAGGCCCTGAGCGTTCTCGGTGCCATCGCCAGGACGTCGGGTTACATCCTTTCCGACAGCGTCGCCCGCGCCGTCTCCCAGATCCACCAGCTGGGGGCTGGCGCCACCTCTCTGCACGAAGCCGAGAACGCCGAGGTCCCGGAGAACACCCGGAGGATCATCACCGCCCTCGTCGAGTGGTCGGCCGACCCCGAGTCCAAAGGACTGCACCGGGCCGCCGCCCTCGCGTTCGTACGGCTGCTCGCGTCCCCGGACGCGATCCGGATCATCGATCTGGCAGGGGATTCCGGCGCGGCCCCCGATCTCGTCACACTGTGGCGGCACATCCTGGACAAGGCCGTCCCCAGAGAATCGGACCCCGCTCTCACCCCGGAGGCATGGAGCCTGCTGGGCGATTGGCTGGTCAGGTGGGAGACGGATGCCGGGGTCCGGCAGGTCCTCACGAAGGTCCTCACCCGGCTGCGCACCGACCTTCAGACGTCCTTGGCGTTCCGTCTCCGACTGTGGCGCCGCACCGGAAAGATCGACGCCAACCTTGCGGCCCGGCTCTCCGAGATCACCGAAGGGATTTGAGTGTTGTGTGGCTGATCAGATATGCCCTGCCCGGGATCGAGGAGGGTACGGCGCCGAACGTGGGCCAGTTCTTTTTCGACGCTCCCGCCCGGGGCGACGTCTTCGACTTCAACGTGACAGTCTCCCTGTGTTGGTCCGCCAACGGCCGTTATCGGCAGGCAGGCCCTGACGCGAGCGAGCGCGACCACGTCGAAGGGCTGGTCCGTGCTGAAGCACGGGCCGTGGTGCGCAAACACTCGCCATACCACTCCGAGGACGCCGAGCGCGAGGTGAACGGTGCCCTCGGTGATCTCCTCAGCGGGCTGTCGACGCACGACAGGCGGGTGCTGATGCGGTGGACGGCACAGGCGGAGGTCAGACCCTGCACAGAGGTGCGCGAGCTGTTGCGGGAACGCGCGCGCAGGCTCTATCAGGTCGATTGCGAGGTCGCGGAGGCGAAGCGACGCGCGGAGACCGCAGAGGAGGTGCGCCTCGCCTGGGAGCGTTTCCTGGCCGGGGCCCGCAGGAGCGACCTGACGAGGTACGCGGTGCGACTGGCTGAGCAACCCCAAGCCAAGGCCGCGATCATCGCGGAGATGCTCGACAAGGGCGAGGACACCGCCGCCCACTTCATAGACAAGCTCGACAAGCTCGTGAGCTCCCATCGGCAGGGCGACGTCTACGAGCTCATCGTCCGCAGTGAGAGCGCTCTGCGGAGTGCGATGACGGCGCTGGGGTTGCCGGTTCCGCCCCTTGATCCCGACCCGCTGCTGCCGAGCGGGTTCGGTCAGCCATAGAAGGCCCCTACGGCCAGCCAGAGCAGGGTGGCGACGAGCATGAGGGCCGTCCACGGCAGCGCTCGTCCCACCCTGCGATGCTTCTCACGGCTCAGTTCTGCCAGCGTGCCCACGAGGAGCCATGCCTCCCGTTCCTGCTGCATGACGCTCACCTGTGACCGCCCTCTTGCAGGACCGGCCAGGCCGAACCTGTTCGGCCCGTCAGGCCCGCCCAGGCGAGGACGTAGACCCTGGACAAGGTGATAGCCGGCGACGAGGAACCCCGCCACGTAGAGCGTGACCAGAACAACGGCGACCACGCCCAGCGCGGCAGGGGATCCCGGTGCTCGCAGGCCGGTCAGCGCCCCCATCTGTGTGGCCGCGACGGCCGCCGCCCCGAGGTGCACGGTGGTGACGGTGGCGACCTTGGCGTCGGCATGCTGCACGTAACCCTGGAAGGTGCCGACCGTGGTGAGCGCCACGGTCAGCGCCTCGACGGGAGTCATTCCGTCCTTGCACCAGCCCATATGAACCCTCCTGACCCGACTCCCTGAAGTGAATCGCCGATCCGGAGACGAAGGACCGCACCAATGCGGGTTCGACACCGACACGTCTCTTTGCCTTGACAATAATATTCGTCGGAAGCCATGCTGGGGACATGAAGGATGTGGCGGTGATCGAGGACCCGGCGGCGGCGGAGGCCTCCCTGGATCCGATCCGGGTGCGGTTGCTCGCCGAGCTGGCGGAGCCCAACTCGGCGACGATGCTGGCGGCCAAAGTCGGGCTGCCGAGACAGAAGGTGAACTACCACCTCAAGACCCTGGAGCGGCACGGCCTCGTGGAGCTGGTCGAGGAACGCCGCAAGGGCAACGTCAACGAGCGGGTCATGCGGGCGACGGCGGCGTCGTTCGTGATCTCTCCCGCCGCGCTGGCGTCGGTCGCGCCCGACCCGTCGCGCTCGCCCGACCGGCTGTCGGCGCGCTGGCTGCTGGCCCTGGCCGCCCAGCTCGTGCGCGACGTCGGCACGCTCATCACCGGTGCGTCCCAGGCGCGCAAGAAGCTCGCGACGTTCGCCGTCGACGCGCAGGTGCGCTTCGCCTCGGCCGCCGACCGGGCCGCGTTCGCCGAGGAGCTCTCGGCCGCCGTGGCCGCGCTCGTCAGCAAATATCACGACGAATCGGCCGAGGGCGGGCGCGAGCACCGCCTGGTCCTCGCCGTCCATCCCGCCGTCCCCCGGACGGTTTCCCCCCAAGGTGACGAGGAGGCCTGATGGCCCACGAATTCGAGCTCAGCAAGGAAATCGAGCTGGACGCGACGCCCGAGCAGGTCTGGGAGGCCATCGCGACCGGCCCGGGCGTGGACTCCTGGTTCATGGGGCGCACGGAGATCGAGCCGGGCGAGGGCGGCCGCGGCCGGTTCACCATGTTCGGCGGCACCGAGACCACCACCGTGACGGCCTGGGAGCCCGGCAAGCGGTTCGCGTACCGCAGCGACGAGAACCCCGACGGCCTCTTCATGGCGATGGAGTACCTCGTCGAGGGCCGCGACGGCGGCAGCACGGTCCTGCGCCTGGTCCAGCACGGCTTCCTCGGCGACGACTGGGAGACCGAGTACGAGGCGATGGTCACGGGCTGGGATCTGTACCTGCACAAGCTCGCCCAGTACCTCACGTACTTCCGCGGGCGGCCCGTCACGGTCGTGTCCGCCGCCCGCCCCCACGCGCCGGAGAGCGAGAAGGCGTGGGCGGCGATCAAGGACGAGCTGGGCCTCGCCGGCACGGTCCGCGAGGGCGACCCCGTGCGGCTCGCGGTGGACGGCCTGCCCCCGGAGGACGGCGTCGTCGACTACGCGGCCCTGCCGGACTTCCTGGGCGTGCGGACCGCCGACGGCCTCTACGGGTTCATCCACTCGGGACCGAAGCGCGGGAACGTCGTGGTCCTCGGGCAC
This sequence comes from Microbispora sp. NPDC049633, assembly GCF_040675265.1. NCBI lineage: Bacteria > Bacillati > Actinomycetota > Actinomycetes > Streptosporangiales > Streptosporangiaceae > Microbispora > Microbispora sp. NPDC049633. The sequence continues at coordinate 71,553 of NZ_JBFAOO010000010.1, read as the reverse complement.
CACATCTTCGCCGAGGACACCGGCCAGGAGCGGGCCGAGAGCGCCTGGCAGTCCTGGCTCGCCCGGCTCTTTCCCTGAGCACTCCTCCCCTGACACGCCGGACTCCCGACCGCGAAGGACCTGACGATGACGAACACCCCCGACCTCGAATACACCATCACCCGCGTCCTGGACGCTCCCCGCGAGACCGTCTTCAAGGCGTGGACCGAGCCCGAGCACTTCAGCCAGTGGTTCGGCCCGCACGGCTTCACTACTCCGGTCTCCCTGATCGCCATGGACCTGCGGCCCGGCGGCGAGTGGAGCGCGTGCCTCGTCTCACCGGAGGGCGCGAAGGCTCCTCTCGGCGGCGTCTACCGGGAGATCGCCGAGCCCGAGCGGCTCGTGTTCACCACCGGGGACCCCGACAACCAGGAGGGCGCGGTGGCGTCGGTCGCGACCGTCACGCTCACCGACCTCGGGGGCCGTACGGAAATGAGGTTCACGCAGGAGGGCTACAACACCGACGAGGCGCACGCGGAGGCCGCGAAGGCCGGCTGGCTCCAGTTCTTCGACCGGCTCGCCGGGCATCTCGCCTGAGGCATCCTGACCGTACGCGGCGTGCTCTGCGCGCCGCGTACGGCAGGCCTGTCCGACGACGGGGCCGAACCACGGCCGGCCGGCCGGACAGCCACGCATGGGCCGCCGTCAGGCCCAGATGGCGCAGGGGATGCCGTCGGAGAAGATTTCGGGGGGATCGGGCAGGGGCCGGGCCAGCCCGGCGGCCACCCTGAGGGCCGTCCAGGCGGCGGCGCCCGCGTCGAGCACGTCGTCCACCCCCGCCGCCGCCCCGGCCCGGCCGAGGCCGCCCGCGAGCACGACGCCCGCCGCCGCCAGCAGTTCGCGCCGGCGCTCGGCGCCCGCCCACGTCGTCTTCGGGTGCGGCAGGGGCTCCCCCGCGAGCCGGGCGAAGCTCAGCTCGGGGTGGATTTCGACGACCCGTCTGTCCGCCTCCCGCACCCAGCGCTCGACCTCCAGCAGCTTCTCCTTGAGCCCGAACGCCTGGCGGGAGACTCCTTCCCCGGTCAGGCGGCGGTTGACCGCCACGGCAGAGGGGTAGTCGCCGGTCTCCAGCGCGGCGCGCGCCGGGGTCATGAACACCGACCGCCACCGGGGACCGAGCTCCGCGCGCGCCAGCACGTCCGCCCGGCGGCGGCCCCGGCCCGGCGGACCACCGGGGTGGCCATCAGGGTGACCATCGGGCAGCCCGATCGGCATGTCCACGGCCACGACGGCGATCTCGCCGTCCGCGTCCGCCGCTGCGACCAGGTCGGCGATCCGGGCCGCGAAGTAGGCGCGCGCCGCGCCTGCTTCGCCCGGGCCGGCGGGCGGGACCACCCCGATCCAGCCGGCCCTGCAGGCATCGACACCGAGCACACGAACGTCGTTCATACGACCATGCTCAGCCCTGGCGGGGGACGACGTGGCCGAAGCGGAACAGGTTCGCCGGGTCGTACACCTCGCGCAGCTTCACCAGCCGCCGCAGCGTCTCCTCGGGCCAGGCCCGGGAGATCTGCTCGGGGGCCAGGGCGCCGCCCTGGAAGTTGATCTGCGCGCCGCCGGTGGACCAGGGCGCGGCGGCCTCGACCACGGCCCGTACGGCGGCGGGCACGGCCGTGTCCATCAGCTCGGGCACCGGCGCGCCGATGGCCAGCAGCGTGAAGGCGGCGTCACGCCCGCCCACGGCGTTCGGCTCCTTGGGCTGACGGGCGAGCGCGCCGCCGAGCTGACGCAGCTCGACCACGGCCAGCGGGACCTGCGCGGCCGGCCCGGCGACCGCGAGCAGCGCCTCCACGGTCTCGGCGGTCAGCTCGCGTAGCAGCGCGCCCCGCTCCGCGACGGGCATGGGCTGGGTCGGGTCCCGGTGGATGGAGTCGATCGCCGCGTACGGCAGCGGCCCGACGGCGTCGAGCACCGGCTCGGCCACGGCCCGCATGGGAGCCAGCAGCGCCTCGGCCTCCTGCCCCTCCCCCACGTGGGCGACCCGCAGGTGGACCACGAACTTGCCGCTGAGCTGCGGCGGCAGCTCGGGCAGCGGGGGCAGGCGCAGCAGCGCGACCGAGGTGGTGGTGGTCTCCGGCAGCGTCTCGGTCCAGGTGCGGTAGGCGTGCAGGACCCGCCCGGCGTCCTCGGCGGCGTAGAACAGCCCGCCGCCGTACAGGCCGGTGAGCGGAAGCAGGTCGACCGTGATCGAGGTGACCACGCCGAACCCGGCCTTGCCACCGCGCAGCGCCCAGAACAGGTCGGGCTCGCGGTTGGCGTCGGCGGTGCGGATCACGCCGTCCCCGGTGACGACGGTGAGCTCCCGCACGTGGTCGGCCGCGAAGCCGAAGGTCCGCGCGATCGGCCCGAGGCCGCCGCCGAGCGTGAAGCCGACCACGCCGACGCCGGTCGCCGATCCGCACAGCGGAGCCAGGCCGTACGGCGCCGCGGCGGCGACGACCTCACCCCACGTGCAGCCCGCCGCGATCGTGGCGGTGCGGGCGGAGGGGTCCACCACGACCTCCCCCATGGCGCGGGTGCTGATCAGGACCGCGCCGTCGGCCGCCTGCACGGCGCCGTGGCCGGTCGACTGCACGGCCACGGGCAGCCCGTGCTCGGCGGCGAGTCGTACGGCGGCGGCCACGTCGCCGGCGTCCCGCGCCGCGACGACCACGGCGGGCCGGTGGCGCACGGCGAGATTGAAGCCGGCGGCCTCCTCCTCGAACCCGTTCTGCCCCGGAGCCAGGACCCGGCCGGCGATCCGTCCCCGCAGCGCGTCTTCGATGGTGCTGTGCATGTCCGTCCTTCGGATGTCGTCGTCTGTGACGGGAACAGTTGTCGCATCGGGGTCTTGGTGTTCGCTTGCGCCGATCGGGCCGGTGTTCCTCCGGGCGCCGAAGGGCCGCCTAGAGATGTCCTAGTGGCTTCCAAGACGTCCCCCGCACGCTGGGGCGATGCCGCCGCCGTCCGACGAACACCAGCCGCCGTACGACGGGGATCCGGGCCCGCCCGATCCCCGTCGCGATCCGGCGTGCGTCACCCGCCCGGGCGTCCGACCCGGCCCGCGTCCCCGATCCACCGGCGACCCGCATGCCGGGTCCGCACTGGCCGAGTCCGCGCAGGTCACCGCGCCGACCGGCACGCTGCTGCTGCGCGAGGTGCCGGCCCACCCGGGCGCGCCCGGGGCCGGGCTCATCGGCCCGGCCCTCGAAGAGGCTCTGCGCGTGGTGCCGGCCGCGCGGTGCCGCCTCTACGTGCTGACCGACCTCGCCCTGCCGGCCGCCGCCGCCCCGCTCGCCGCCGCGCTGCTGGAGACCGCGCTGCTCGAGACCACGCTCATCGAAACCGCGGCGCACCGGGAGACCACGGCGCAGCGGGAGACCACGGCGCCGCCGGAGTCCGGGGTGCCGGGGCACGTCCCCCGGTGGGCCCTGCTGCACGCGCTCGCCGTGGCCGCCCCGCACCGCGGCCGGGGGCTGGGCCGCCGCCTGCTCGACGACCTGCTCATGGAGCTGCGCGCGGACGGCGTACGCGCCGTGTGGTTCCTCTCCGGCCCGGGCGACGAGGGCGTGTGCGCCCTGCTGAGGAGCGCCGGATTCACGGACGGAGCCGGCCCCGGTTTTCCTCGCGAGAACGAGCGGACATATGGGTATCATGAGCCAGAAATCCGGCCCTGGGCCGCCTGGCTCGTTCGGGAGTTGTGATGCGCACGGGCATCGACGGCGCACGCGCAGGGGCGCCGCGCCAGGGCCAGGACGGTCGTCAGGGCCCCGCTCTGGACTTCCGCCTCCTCGGCACACTGGAAGTGGCCGACGGCACGGGGACGATCCTCGATCTCGGGCCCCGCAAGCAGCGTGCCGTGCTGACGCTCCTGCTGCTGAACGCGCCCCACGTCGTGCCCCTCGACCAGCTCATCGACCGGCTGTGGCGGGACGAGCCGCCGTCGAGCGCCACGGGAACGCTCCAGGCGTACATCTCGCATCTGCGCAGGACGCTCGAACCCCGGCGCAGCCCGCGTTCCCCCGCCCGGGTCCTGCGTACGCGGGAGCCCGGCTACCTGCTGGACATCGAGCCGGACCAGGTCGACGCCGAGCGGTTCGGCCGGGCGGCGGAGGCCGCGCGCGCCGCCCTGGCGGCGGGCCGCCCCGAGGAAACCGAGCGCATCCTGGGCCCGGCGCTGGCGCTGTGGCGGGGCGAGCCGCTGGCCGACCTGGCCGACGAGCCGTTCGCGCGGTCCACCGTGGCCCGCCTGAGCGAGATCCGCCTGTCCGCGCTGACCGTACGCGCCGAGGCGTGGCTCGCGCTGGGACGGGCGGCCGAGGTGACGGTCGAGGTCGAGCGCCTGCTCGAACAGGACCCCTACCGCGAGGGCCTGTGGGCGCTGCTCATGCGGGCCCTCTACCGGGAGCGCAGGCAGGCCGAGGCGCTGGCCGCCTACCAGCGCTGCCGCGCCCTCCTCGGCGACGAGCTGGGCCTCGATCCGAGTCCCGAGCTGCGGCGGCTGGAGCAGGCCATCCTCCTCCAGGACGAGTCGCCGGCCGGCGTGTGGGCTCCCGTGGTCGCCCTGCCGCCGGAGCAGGACCCAGAGGCAGGCGCAGGGGCAGGGGCAGGCGCAGAGGCAGGCGCGGCACCCACGGCACCCACGGAGGACGGCCGGGCGTACGGGAACGCGGGCGGCGAGAGCGCCGGGGACGTGGCCGGAGGGGGACCGCTCGGACGGGGACTGGTGGGGCGGGAGCCGCACCTGCGGCGCATCGCCGAGCGGCTCGACGACCTACGCCGGGGCGTCGGCGGGGTCTTCCTGGTGAGCGGGGAGTCCGGCATCGGCAAGACCCGCCTCGCCGAGGCCGCCGCGAGCATGGCCGCCGAGCGCGGGGCCGCGGTGGCCTGGAGCAGGTGCGTCGAGGGCAGCGGCGCGCCCGCGTTCTGGCCCTGGATCCAGGCGCTCAACGCCCTGGACGCGCACGACGCCCCCCGACCGGCCGTGGCCCCCGACGCTGGCGGCGCTCCGGACACGGGCAGCGCCACGGGAACGGGCAGCGCCGCGGGAACGGGCACCGCCCCGGGAACCGCACGGGTTCCACGCACGGACGGCGCCCGGGGAACGGGCGACGCCGCGGGGACCGGCCAGGCGATGGCGGCCGTCAAGGGCGGGGAGACGGGCGGCGATCTCGCCCGGCTCGCCCACCGTCTCCTCGACGGCGACCGGACGGACACGGCCGACCCCGACACCGCCCGCTTCCTGCTGCACGACAGCGTGGCGCGGGCGCTGACGCGGCGGGCCTCGGCCGCACCGGTCCTGGTCGTGGTGGAGGACCTGCACTGGGCCGACGCCGCCTCGCTGAAGCTGCTCACCTTCCTCGGCGCCGACCTGCACCGCGTACCGCTCCTGGTGCTCGCGACCGTACGGCCGGAGCCGGCGGTGGACAGGCAGGCGCTGACCGAGGCGCTCGGCGAGCTGACCCGCCAGCGAGGCACGGAACGGATGACCGTCGCCCCGCTCACCCCCGAGCAGATCGCCGACTACCTGCGCGAGGCGGGCCGGACCGGGCTCGGGGCGGAGCTCGCCTCCGCGCTGCACGACAGGACCGGCGGCAACCCGTTCTTCCTCGGCGAGCTACTGCGCCTGCTGACCAGCACCCACCCCGGCGACCGGGTGGGCGTGACGGACGTGCTCGCCCTCGCGGTGCCCGACGGCGTGCGCGACGTGATCAACCAGCGTGTGTCACGGCTGCCGGAGGACTCCCAGACCCTGCTGCGGGCAGCCGCCGTGATCGGCAGGGACGTGGACGCCGACGTGCTGGAGACAGCGACCGGGGTCGGCGGCGCCCGGGTGATGATGCTGCTCGAACCGGCCGTCGCGACCGGGTTGCTGTTGGAGGTGGACGGCGGCTGGGACTACCGCTTCTCGCACGCCCTCGTGCGGGAGGCCTTGTACTCCGGGCTCAGCCGCAGGCAGCGCGCCCAGCTCCACGGCCGGGTGGGCGAGGCCATCGAGACCCTCCGGTGGGGCGAGGCCGGCTCGCGGCTGCCCGCCCTGGCCCACCATTTCGGGCTGGCCGCCAGGGTCGGCTACGCGGACAAGGCCGTGTCGTACGCCGTGGAGGCGGCCGGGCAGGCGACTGCCCGGCTCGCCTACGACGAGGCCGTCCTGCACTGGGAGCAGGCCCTCGAGGCCTGCGCCGCCGGGCCCGCGGCGGCCCGCTGCGCCCTGCTGATCGGCCTCGGCAAGGCCCTGCGGGTGACCGGCGACGTGGAAGGCGCGCGCCGCGCGCTGGACGAGGCCGTGACGCTCGCGACCGGCATCGGCGACGACGACGCCGTCATCGAGGCGGCCACCGTCTTCGGCGGCGTGACCCTCTGGAACTGGCGCTCGTACGGCACGGTGGACCGGCGCATGGTGTCCGTGCTGGAGGATCAGCTGTCCCGGCTCGGCCCGGAGGCCGTGCGCACTCGTGCGGAGCTGCTCGGCACGCTAGGCGTCGAGCTGTACTACGGCGAACGGCGCGAGGAGGGCCGCCGCCACGCGCTGGAGGCCGTGGAGCTGGCCCGGCGCACCGGCGACCCCCTGCTGCTGGCCCGCACGCTGAACAACTTCGTCATCGCGGCCTGGACGCCCGAGCACGAGGAGGAACGCTACCGGGCGGCCGAGGAGATCCTGAGCCTTCCGGGCCTGCCCAGGGCCACCGAGATCGTCGCCCGCCTGCACCGCATGCCCAAGCTCATGAAGGCGGGGCTGCTCGCCGACTACGACGCGGAGCTGGCCCGCTGCCTGCGGCTCACCGCCGACGTGCGGATGACGGAGATCGAGACGCAGGTCGCGTACGCCGCGGCCGGGCGGGCGATGCTGGCGGGCGACTGGGCGGAGATGGACCGGCTGGCGGCCCTGGGCACCGGCAGCTTCCGCCGCACCAGCCTGTGGGGCCCGGACGTCCTGAAGCTGATCTACGCGTTCTTCGCCGACTGGTGTCAGGGGCGTCCCAGCCCGTTGCTCGCGGAGCTGGTCGAGGCCGCGGGCGACGAGTCGAACCTGATCGCGCGGCCCACGGCCGTCCTCGCCGCGCTGGGGGCCGGCGACGTCGATCTGGCCCACCGCCTCGTCGACCGCTGGGGCGCGGCGCGGCCCCGCGACTGGACGTGGCAGTTCGTCTCCTGGCAGTGGGGCCTGGTCGCGGTCCGGCTCGGCCGGCCCGATCCCGGCGAGCTGCTCGCCGAGTTGCGGCCGATCGCCGGCCAGCTCATGACGATGGGCACCGGGTGCCTGTCGTGGGGGACGCTGCACGACGTGGTCGCGGGGCTCCTTCAGCGGATCGGCGACACCGCCGCCGCACTGTCGCACGCGGAGGCCGCGCGGGACGCGCACCGGCGGCTCGGTCTGCCTCACCTCGTGAGCCGCAGCGAGGCCCTGCTGCGGGAGATCCGTGCGGGCGCGGCGGACACCGGACGAGCCGGCGGCGCGCTCACCTGACGCCGGGACGCCTTGGCACAGGTCCGGATCCGGTTCTGACGCGGTCCGGGGACGAGTTCCGGGCACGGCTCTGGGCACGGCTCTGGGCACGGTTCCGGGGACGCTTCCGGGCAGGGGTTCCGGGCACGGTTCCGGGGACGCTTCCGGGCAGGGGTTCCGGGCGCGGTTCCGGGCGTGGGCAGGTGCGGGACTCTCGCACCTGCGCCGCTCCCGCTGTTGTCGAGGTGCTGCGGCGGGTTTTCCGCGTCATTGTGGGTGCCATGAGCCAGGAACAGGCCCGCCCCGATCACGGTCATGGGCACGGGCACGGGCACGGGCACGGTCACGGTCATGGGCATGGGCACGGGCATGGGCATGGGCATGAGGGCGGTGCGGGGACGTTCCGGACGCGGATGGCGCATCTGCTGCGCCCGCACTCCCACGAGGCCGCCGACAAGGTCGACCCGGCGATGGAGTCGTCCGCCCGGGGAATGCGCGCGCTGTGGGTGTCGCTGGCCGGTCTCGGCGCGACCACGCTGGTCCAGGCGGTGGTGGTGGCCCTGTCCGGGTCGGTCGCGCTGCTGGGCGACATCCTGCACAACGCGGCCGACGCCCTTACCGCCGTGCCGCTCGGGATCGCGTTCCTGCTCGGCCGACGCCCGCCCACCCGCCGCTACACCTACGGGTACGGCCGGGCCGAGGACCTGGCCGGTGTGGTCATCGTCGTGACGATCGCCGCCTCCTCGATCGCCGCGGCGTACGCCGCGATCGGACGGCTCCTGCAGCCGCAGGAGGTCTCCCATCTGGGGGCCGTCGCGGCGGCGGCGCTGGTGGGCTTCGCCGGGAACGAGCTGGTCGCCCGCCACCGCGTCCGCGTCGGGCGGGAGATCGGCTCGGCGGCCCTCGTCGCGGACGGGCTGCACGCCCGCACCGACGCTTTCACCTCACTGGCCGTGCTGGCCGGCGCCGGAGGGGCCGCCCTCGGCTGGACCTGGGCCGACCCCGCCGTCGGCCTGCTCATCACGGTCGCGATCCTGGCGGTGCTGCGGCAGGCGGCGCGGGAGGTGTACCGCCGGCTGATGGACGCCGTCGACCCCGCGCTCGTGGACCGCGCGGAGGCGGCCCTGCGGGGCACCCCCGGCGTGCTCGGCCTGGGTCAGGTGCGGCTGCGCTGGATCGGCCATCGGCTCCGGGCCGAGTGCGAGGTCGTCGTCGACCCCACGGTCACGGTGGTGGAGGCCCACCGGGTCGCGGCCGAGGCCGAGCACAACCTGATCCACGCGATTCCCCGGCTGACGGCCGCCATCGTGCACGCCGACCCGCTGGCCCACGACGGTGTGGACCACCACGCCGTGCTCGACGGCCACCGGCACGACCACCGCCCGGCGTACTACCCGGCGCCGGGCGCCTAATCCCTGGCGTCCTTCGGCACCGGGTTCGCGGCCAGGTAATCCTGCAGTTCACGATGGCGGAACTGGTAGGCGATCCCCGCCGTGCGAAGCAGGCCCGCGGCGTGACACCAGTCGAGGAACCGCCCGAGTCGCCAGGGCAGCCCGTTGCCGCCGAGACGGCGATTCCACCGCCTGGCACACAGCAGGAAGGCCACGTAGCGCGGGCCGGGCCCGATGCCGAGCACGAGCACGGCCGCGAGCGCGAACCAGGTCACGAGGCCGAGGACGATCCCCGGCCCTGGCCCGGCCTGCAGCCATTCCACCGCGCCGGCGGGCATGGCGAACGTGAGCCCGCCCACCAGGCCGTATTCGGCTCCCCTGGCGAGGTCGTTGCGCAGCACGCCGCGAGGGCCGTGGACCTTGGTGTACCCGTACCCGGCGGCGCCTTCCACATAGACCAGGACGAATCCCACGAAAGCGCCGATGACGACTTCGTATCCCAGCAGCTCCGCGAGCCCTTCCGCCGGGCTCCCGCGAGGTGGCGTGGTGAACAACAACGCCACGAACGAGGCCACCAGCCAGAGCACGAGGTAGATCGCGAGCACGAGGACCGGCACGATACCGAACGTGATCAGGAGCCAGTAGGGGATGAGGACCCGGTCCCCGCGTCGCGGCTCCTGCCAGACGACCCGCCAGGACCCGACCAGCGCGACGGGCAGGCCCAGCAGGACGATCAGCGTGACGACGCCGCCGAACGTGAACGGCAGGCGGACCAGCGCCGTGACCATCGCGCTGGCGGCCAGCAGGGTCGTCGCGGCCTCCAGCACGCCGTGGACGACGCGCACGGCGCGCGGGCCGGCGACCGGCCACAGCTCGTGCAGGACGAGATCGGTGCCGGACAGGGAACGCCCGCCCACCGTACGTCCCGCCGCGTTGGCGTTCAGATAGCCGGCGAGAATTCCCAGCCAGGCGTGGACCTGCCGGGGCGAGTAGTCCCCGTACGCGCTGACGGCCGGGATGAGCTTGGACACGAGATGCTCGCCGATGGCCTCCTCGGTGGGCAGGCGGGTCAGCTCGGCCGGGTCGGGCTGATTCGCCTCGCCGGTCCGGCGACGCCTCCTGTAGACGGTCGCGGCCAGGGTCAGCCGCCACGGGGTGGACAGGGCCCGGGCGAGCGGGCCGAGCTCGAAATCGATCGCGTCCAGCACGTCCGCCCACCGCTTGGTGTCGGCGTCAGCGGCGATGTGACGTTCCAGGAAAGTGAGCGCCTCCCCGGGAGCGACCGGCAGGATCTCGATCTGCGCGGCCTCCCCGGCCCACACCTCCGCGGCGGCCAGCGCCTCGTAGTGGCCCGTACGGCAGGTCACCACGACGCCGGCCTTGGCCGCGCCGTTCAGGTAGAGATCGAGGGCGCTCAGCAGCAGGCCCGCCCGCGAGTCGTGACCCGGCTCCGCGCCGGCGTCCATCTCGTCCAGCTCCTCCAGCACCGGCAGCACCCGCCGGGCTCCGACCAGCTCCATCGCGTCGGCCTCGGGCAGTTTCAGGACCCGTACGAGGTGGTCGGCGAGCATGTCCTCCACCGGCTGGTGATCCCAGGATGCGGCGGGCAGGCGGATCGGCACCGGCTCACCGGGATCCGCCAGCAGGCCCAGCACGAGTTCGACGGCGAGGACGGTCTTGCCCGCCCCCGGCGCGCCCGTGATCACCAACCGGCGTGGGGACAGCGCGCGGTAGTAGTCCGTCGCGCCCGCGAGGCTGCCTGCCGGCGCCGCGCCGGTCAGGCCGTGCGGGGGGACCCGGTGCAGGGAGAACGCGAGGTCGATGACCTTGTCGTCGCGCAACAGCTGCTGGCGCGCCCTGGTCTCCGTCTCCAGCATCCTGGCCCGCAGCGACGCCTCCGCCGAGGCCACACCGGCCCCCGGTCTGCCGAGGGGCAGGAACCAGAGGGTGATCGCCAGGGTGACCAGGGCGCAGACCGCGCTGATGGGGCCCTCGGCGTCCGCGCGCCCGACTCCGGGCAGCAGCCACACGCCCACCACCACGGCCAGGACGGACGCGACCGCCGCCCCGCCCCGGACGGCGCGGCGCAGCGTGCGCGGTCGCGGACCCCTCCTCATGGGCACCGATCATGGCAGTCGGCAGGCCGCGGCTCCGGACAAATGGCAACTTGCGCGGATCGTCCCACTCGCCGCCGAGCCGGTCAGGGGCGGGGCATCGCCATGGCGTTGGGGAAGGGCAGTCCTCCCCCGTCGACGATCCGGGCGGCGAGCGGGCGCAGGAGCCGCGCGAGCCGGGCCGTGCCCGTCTCACCCAGGGCGTCCATCGGCGCCCGCGCGAGGCGTCCGGTGAGGGCCTCGACGGCGTCGCGCTCCCGGCGGCCCCTCTCGGTCATGGCGCCCTCGCGGTCGAGCACGCCGCGCTCGCGCAGCCGCTCGGCCGCGGCCCGCCACTCCTCCTCGGTCCACCCCCGGTAGGCCCGCTGCTCGGGCGGCACGAGCCCGAGCGCCGAGGCGACGACGTTGGCCTCGCAGCCGTCCAGACCGGCGGTGACGAGGGCCGCGACGTGCCCGTCGCCGCGAAACTCGCGCAGCGCGGTGAGCGCGTGCCACAGCGCGGCGAGCGGTTCGCCGGGCGGCGGCAGGGCGGCGTGCGCCGCGAACAGCACCCGCCCGGCGGCCGGGCAGGCCTCCACCGCCGTCCGCGCCAGGCCCGCCGCCTCCCGCACGTCCGCGTGGTCGGCGAGGTCGCCGAGCAGGCGGCGCAGGCACCGGCCGGCCACCTCCAGGCGCGCCTCGAGCGCCATCTTGGGCGGGCAGAACCGCCAGGCGCCGGGGATCGCACGGGCGACCATCGCCGGGGCGAAGTTGTAGAACGCGGCGGTGACGACCTGCGGGGAGACCGCGCCGAGCGCTGCCGACCTGGAGGCGAAATACCCCATCCAGAAGCCCTTGAGCCCTGCCGCGGCGTAACGCTCCTTCGCCTCGGGGGCGAAGTAGACCGGGGCGTGGCAGCACTCGATCAACCGCCAGATCTCGTCCATGCCCGCCAGGCTAGATCACCCCGTACGGCTGCCGCCGGGGGCGGGCGGTGGCCGTACGGGCAGGCGTCAGCCGCCCTGCCGGGCGCGCCGGCACCGGTCTGCTCGCCGGTGTCCCGCCTGGCGCCGTCGCGAGGGTCAGAACCAGCCGCGGTGCCGGGCCATGGCGGCCAGACCGTCGCGCAGCGCCCGCTCCACCATGCCGGGGTGGTCGCCGTACCCGACCCGAAAGCGGTTGTAGACGTCGTGGCTGGAGGTGAGGAACCCGCCCCGCTTGTCCGCCTCCAGGATCACGTCCATCGAGTGCGGCCCGGCGATGAAGGTCAACTCCAGCTCGCTGAAGTGGCGCCGCCACTCCGGACCGGCGTGATACTCGATCTCCTGGTAGAACGGCATGGTCGAGCCCTGCAGCGTACCACGCTCCAGGTCGGCCCGCTTGAAGTGGAAGCCCATGCGGACGAGCGCCCCCAGCAGATGGTCCTGGGCCGGCAGCGGGTTGACGAACAGCGGGTCGAGGTCGCCCTTGTCGAGCGCGCCCGCGAGCGCCAGCTCGGTGGCCACGCCCAGCCGCATACCGGGCAGCGGACGCCCGCCGACCGCGCTGACCGGGGTCTCCCACGGCACCGGGATCGCGAAGGGCAGCGCGCGAGCCTCCCCCGCGCGCAGGTCGAACGGCCCCGACACCGGCGCCTTCAGGAAGCTGTAGGTCGCGTGGTACTCCTGGTCGCCGCGCTCGACCTCCACGACGGCGGTGAAGTCCACGGTGATCCCGTCCACCCTGTGGTCGGACGACCCGCCCCTGAAGCGGACCTCGCCGTGCAGGGTCTCGCCCGGACGCACGTGCGGGTCGGGCAGCACCGTGTCGACCTCGACACCGGCCCCGAACGCGGCCATCAGCTTGCGGAACACCGATCACTCCCTCGGTCGCGGATCGTTCACCGCTGCCAACGACCCGTTCCGCCGCCCGGTTCCCGCCTCACGAGGCGAGCAGGTCGAAGAGGAAACCGACGGCGAACATGGCGAACGCGAGCCAGCGCAGCAGATGGAACGGGCGCGTCCGGTCGATCCCGAAGACGACCGGACGCAGCACGCTCCGGTGGACCCACCAGCGCACGGCCGACCGCGTGTCCCCCGGAGTGACCGCGAGCAGGAGTCCCAGCGCGGCCACGACGCCCAGCGCGACCAGCCGGAAGGCCGAGGCGGACGACTGGATCGACACCGCCAGCCAGAGCAGCGCGGCGGTGGCGGCCAGGAGAGAGACGACCTGGATCGCCACGGTCTGCTCGGCCGCCCTCCCGGCCCGGCCCAGCAGGGTGCGTTCACGCTTGGGCAGGAGCCGGCCGAGGAAGTCGTCGATCCGGCCGAGCACGTGGTCGTGCTGCTCCCGGCAGGGCTCCGGGTGGTCGTGGCGGCATCCGTGCGCTCCGGGCAGCTCGGCGATCACCTCGGTCCAGAAGGAGACCAGCTGCGCGTGGTCGACGCCCTCCGGAGCATGCGCGGGAGGCTTCCTGTGGATCCCCGTCACCGGTTTGACCGCCGGTCTGCCTCCGGACGTCACCGTGAAGAAGAAGCCGTCGTACAACTCCTGCCGCATCCTGGCGTAGCGCTGGACTCTCGCCTCGATCCTGCCTTTGCGCCTGATCCGCTCGTACCGCCGTTCCTGGCGCCCGAGCCAGCGCACCAGCCGGTCGAGGCCGATGAGGTCGAACACGGCCACCAGTCCCGCCGCGAACTGCACGATCTTGCCCAGGCGTCCCCACCACAGCATCGTGTGGCCCCACAGCACGAGGCCGGACGTGGACCGTCCGTCCAGCCAGACGGACACCACGTCGGGCAGGCCGGCGTCGAGGGCCGCCATCGATGTCTCCTCCGGAGTCGGCGAGCACGAGTCGAACAATCGAAAGAACGCTCGCCGCGCCGGACGAGTGCCTGCGGTGTCCTTTCCCGGCCGTCCCGTTCGTCGTACGGACATGATGGGATACGGGGCCGAGGAGGACGAATGAAGTACGTGCTGCTCATCTGCGGCGACGAGTCGGCGGCGGAGCACGCCGGCGACGGGTGCGGCGGATGGTCCGAGACGATGGCGGAGCGCGGCGTGCTCCGGGGAGGCGCCGGGCTGCGCCCGCCGGGTGACGCCACCACGTTGCGCGTGCGCGAGGGCGAGGTGCTGCTGTCGGACGGGCCGTTCGCCGAGACCAAGGAGCAGCTCGGCGGGTTCTGCCTGATCGAGTGCGCCGACCTGGACGAGGCCATCGAGGTCGCCGCCGCCCATCCCGCCGCGGCGTACGGCACGATCGAGATCCGGCCGCTCACGGATCTGTGACGCCGCCGGTCGAGGCCGCCGTCGACCGGGCCTTCCGCGAGGAGTGGGGGCAGGTCGTGGCCACCCTCATCCGCTGGACCGGCGACTGGGACCTGGCCGAGGAGTGCGCGCAGGACGCCTTCGCCCAGGCCCTGCGCACCTGGCGGCGTGACGGCGTGCCGCGCCGCCCCGGCGCGTGGCTGACCACGGCGGCGCGCAACCGGGCCGTGGACCGGCTGCGCCGTGAGGCCACCGGCGCCGCCAAACTCCGGGAGGTGGCGGACATGCTCGCGGCCCAGGACGGCGACGCCGCCGAGGAGCCGGGCGTGCCGGACGACCGGCTTCGGCTGATCTTCACCTGCTGTCATCCGGCGCTCGCGCTGGAGGCCAGGGTGGCGCTGACCCTGCGCACCCTCGCCGGGCTCACCACGGCCGAGATCGCGCGGGCGTTCCTGGTCGGCGAGCAGGCGATGGCCAAGCGGCTGGCCCGGGCCAAGCGGAAGATCCGGCACGCGGCCATCCCCTATCGCGTGCCGCCGGCGCATCTGCTGCCGGAGCGCCTCCCGGCGGTGCTCGCGGTGCTGTACCTGCTGTTCAACGAGGGCTACTCGGCGACGGCCGGCGCCGGTCTCGTGCGGCACGACCTCGCGGCCGAGGCGATCCGGCTGGCCCGGGTGCTGATGCGGCTGATGCCGGACGAGCCCGAGGCGGCGGGCCTGCTCGCGCTGATGCTGCTGCACCACGCGCGCCGCGCCGCGCGGCTGGACGAGACCGGCGACCTGGTGGTGCTGGAGGACCAGGACCGCGGCCGGTGGGACGCGGGCCAGATCGCCGAGGGCGTGGCCCTGCTGGACGGCGCGCTGCGGCGCGGGCGGCCCGGCCCCTACCAGGTGCAGGCCGCCATCGCCGCCTGTCACGCCACCGCCGCCCGCCCCGAGGACACCGACTGGGCACAGATCGCCGTCCTGTACGGGCGGCTCGCCCGGCTGGTCCCCTCGCCCGTCGTCGAGCTGAACCGCGCGGTGGCGGTCGGCATGGCGCACGGCCCGGCCGCGGGCCTGGCCCTGGTCGACGCCCTGCGGGAGACACTGCGGGAGACCGGCGCCCTGGCCGGCTACCACCTGCTGCCCGCCGCCCGCGCCGACCTGCTGCGCCGCCTGGGCCGTACGACCGAGGCGGCCGAGTCCTACCGGGAGGCGGCCGGCCTGGCCGCCACCGACGCCGAGCGCCGCTATCTCGCCCGCCGCCTCGCCGCCCTCGAATAGGTGTCCGTACGGGCCGTTCCCGTTCGTCGGTTGGACGGACACACGTACGGCACGAACGAAAGGCGACGACCGATGGATACGGATGTACGACGGCGGATAGCGGCGGAACGCCGTGAACTGGCGGACCTGCTGGGCGAGCTGCCGCAGCGGTCGTGGGACGCGCCGTCGCTGTGCGCGGGATGGCGGGTGCGGGAGGTGGTCGCGCACATGACGATGCCGTACCGGCGCTCCGGGCTGAGCGTGCTGGCCGGTCTCGTCCGGGCCCGGGGGAACTTCGACCGGCTGGCCGACCGGCTCGCCCGCGAGGACGCGGCGGCGCTCGGCCCCCGGGAGCTGACCGCGTGCCTGCGGGACAACGCCGAGCATCCCTGGCGGCCTCCGGGCGGCGGCTACGCGGGCGCGCTGTCCCACGACGTCATCCACGGCATGGACATCACCGTGGCGCTGGGGATCGACCGGCGGATCCCCGGCGACCGGCTGCGCGTCCTGCTCGACAACGCGCTGTCGCCCCGGAGCCGGAGGTATTTCGGCGTCGACCTCGACGGCGTGGAACTACGCGCCGACGACGTGGACTGGTCGCTCGGGACCGGCACCCCGTTGACCGGCGCCGCCCAGGACCTGGTCCTGGTCCTGTGCGGCCGCCGGCTGCCGGAGGGACGGCTGCGCGGCGAGCCCGCCGCACGCTTCACCCGCTCCGTCCGCTGAACGCGCCGCTTCGGCCGCTGGTCGCAGAAGCCGGGGAGGGCTGTGCCCTTTCGGGCGTCGTGCGCGTTAATGTGCTCGAGATCACGGACCTCTCCGGTCGGAGCGACGGGGCTCCCGGCGAGGTCTCCTCCGCTCCGCGCACTCCTGGAGGCCCTTTCATGCCGTCCCGCTCCGGTTTCGATCCCGACCCGTCGATCAGGAAGCACCGCACCGCCGGCGCCACGCTCACCCTGACCGCGGACGGAGCGCCCCTCGCCGGCCGGGAGGTCGTCGTCGCGCAGCGCCGGCACAAGTTCCTGTTCGGCTGCATCGGGTTCGACTTCATCCCGCTGGCCAACGGCGATACCTCGGCGGGCACCGGCGAGCGGCGGTCGCTGGGCGAGTCCCCCGCGGCCGGGTCCCAGGAGGTCGCCGACCTGTGGTTCGACCTGTTCAACTTCGCCACGCTGCCCTTCTACTGGGGGCAGTTCGAGCCGGTCCGGGGCCGTCCGGACACCGAGCGGCTGCTCACCACGGCGCGGTGGTTCGCCGACCGGGGCGTCCCGGTCAAGGGGCACCCGCTCGCCTGGCACACCGTGACCGCGGACTGGCTGATGGACCTGTCGAACGCCGAGATCGCCAAGGCCCAGGTGGAGCGGATCCAGCGGGACATGACCGACTTCGCCGGCGTCATCGACATGTGGGACGTCATCAACGAGGTCGTGATCATGCCGATCTTCGACAAGTACGACAACGGGATCACCCGGATCTGCCGGGAGATGGGCCGGATCCCGATGGTCCGGATGGTGTTCGACGCGGCCCGCGAGGCCAACCCCCACGCCACGCTGCTGCTCAACGACTTCGACATGTCCGCGGCGTACGAGTGCCTGATCGAGGGTGTGCTGGAGGCGGGCATCAAGATCGACGTGCTCGGCCTGCAGAGCCACATGCACCAGGGCTACTGGGGTGAGGAGAAGACGCTCGCCACGATCGACCGTTTCGCGCGGTACGGCCTGCCCATCCACTTCACCGAGACGACCATCGTCTCCGGCCACATCATGCCGGAGGAGATCGTCGACCTGAACGACTACCAGATCCCCGAGTGGCCGAGCACGCCCGAGGGCGAGGCCCGCCAGGCCGACGAGGTCGTACGCCACTACAAGACCCTGCTGTCCCACCCCGCCGTGGAGGCGACGACCTACTGGGGCCTGTCGGACGGCGGCTGGCTCGGGGCTCCGGGCGGCTTCGTCCGCGTCGACGGCACCCCCAAGCCGTCGTACGACGCGCTGCGCTCGCTCATCAAGGACGAGTGGTGGCTGCCGCCCACGACCATGGTCACCGACGACGACGGCCGTGTCCGCTTCGACGGCTTCCTCGGCGAGTACGAGGTCACCGCGGGCGGCCGGACGGCCGCGTTCACCCTGGACGAGCCCGGAGACGCCGAGGTGGCCGTGTCTCTCTGACGTCTCTCTGACGTCTCTGACGTCCCTCTGACGTCCGCCACCGGCTGCGGAAGATTTTTCGAGATTTCTTCGTGGAAGATGTCGAGAACCGGGGAGCCGGCTTCTACCCAGGGGTGAGCGCGCCCACCGGGGGCGGGCGGCAGGAGGAGCGAGACATGAAATACATGCTGCTGATGCAGTTCGGCCCGCAGAGCGACATCGCCCCGATCGACACCTGGTCGCCGGAGGACGTCAAGGCGCACATCGAGTTCATGGGCGACGTCAACCGCGGGCTCGTCGAGGCCGGCGAGTTCGTCGACGCGCAGGGGCTGGCGATGCCCGACCAGGCGCGGATCGTGCGGGCCGGAGAGGGCGGCGTCCCCGTCGTCACCGACGGCCCCTTCCCCGAGACCAAGGAGTTCCTGGTCGGCTACTGGATCATCGACTGCGAGGGCCCGGAGCGGGCGTACGAACTGGCGGCCCACATCTCGGCCGCGCCCGGCCTGAACGGCGAGCCGCTCAACATGCCCATCGAGGTGCGGCAGGTCATGGCGGGCCCGCCGGAGGAACTGTGACCGCCGCGCATCCGCCCGTCGACGACCTGCTGCGCCCGCTGGCGCCGCAGGTCGTCGGCGTGCTCACCCGGAGGTTCGGCGACTTCGGCGCGGCCGAGGACGCGGTCCAGGAGGCGATGCTCGACGCCTTCGCCCAGTGGCCCGCCGAGGGCGTGCCGGACAACCCGAAGGGCTGGCTCGTCCAGGTCGCGTACCGGCGGATGATCGAGCAGGTGCGGGGCGAGCAGGCGCGCCGCCGCCGCGAGGAACTCGTGGCCGCGCGGTCGCCCGCCGACCACTGGACCTCCCCGGCCGCCGACCTGGCACCCGGGACGGACGGGGACGACACGCTCGTCATGCTGTTCCTGAGCTGCCACCCCGCGCTGACGCCCGCGTCCGCCATCGCCCTGACCCTGCGCGCCGTCGGCGGACTGACCACGGCCGAGATCGGCAGGGCCTTCATGGTGCCCGAGGCGACGATGGCGCAGCGGATCAGCCGGGCCAAGCAGCGCATCAGGGCGTCGGGCGTGCCGTTCCGCCTGCCGGAGCCGGACGAACGCGCCGAGCGGCTCGCCGCCGTGTTGCACGTGCTCTACCTGATCTTCAACGAGGGGTACGCCGCCAGCGGCGGCCCGGGCCTGCACCGCGTCGAGCTGTCCCGCGAGGCGATCCGGCTGGCCAGGACGCTGCACCGCCTGCTGCGAGGTCACCCGCACGGTGAGTGCGAGGCGGCCGGGCTGCTCGCGCTGATGCTGCTGACCGACGCCAGGCGGCCCGCCAGGACCGGCGCGGGCGGCGTCCCCGTTCCGCTCGCCGAACAGGACAGGACCCTGTGGGACCGCGAGGCGATCGCCGAGGGCGTCGCGCTGCTCACCGCCGCTCTGAGCCAAGGCGCCGCCGGGCCGTACCAGATCCAGGCGGCGATCGCCGCCGTGCACGACGAGGCGGCGACGGCCGAGGAGACCGACTGGCCGCAGATCCTCGCGTTGTACGGCCTGCTCGATCGCATGTCGCCCAATCCGATGGTCTCCCTCAACCGCGCCGTCGCCGCCGCCATGGTGCACGGCCCCGCCACGGGGCTGGCCCTGCTCGAACCGCTGGCGGACGGCCCGCTGGCCGGTCACCACCGTCTGCACGCGGCGCGCGCCCACCTGCTGGAGATGACCGGCGACCACCGGGCCGCCGTCGAGGACTACCGTGCCGCGGCGAGCCGTACGGCCAGCGTCCCCGAGCGCGACCACCTCATCATGCGCGCCGCCCGCCTCGCCGCCTCCCTGTGAGCGGTCTCACCATGCGAATCCCGGAGGTCCGCCGGCATCCCGAGCGGTGAGGATGGCGTCATGGTCGATCTCTCCCTCTATCTGGCTTTCGTCGTCGCGGCGGCGGCCCTCTGCGTCGCGCCGGGACCCGACATGATGTTCATCGTGGCCATGGGTGGGCGCGGCGGCCCCGCCACCGGCGTCCTGGCCGCCGTGGGCGTGGCCTGCGGCGCCCTGGTGCACGCCCTGGCCGCGATGTCGGGCCTGTCGGCGCTGTTCGCGCACCTGCCTGTGCTGTACCACGTGCTGCGGTGGGCGGGCGCCGCCTACCTCGTGTACCTCGCGGTCAAGGCCTTCCGCGACCGCAGCACTCTCCAGGGCGACGAGGGCCCGCCGGCCGGCCCCGACCCGCGCCGGCTGCGCGCCTTCTGGCAGGGCATGCTCACGAACCTGCTCAACCCCAAGGTCATCCTGTTCAACATCGCGTTCCTGCCGCAGTTCGTGAACCCGGCCCTGGGACATGTCGCCGGTCAGCTCATCATTCTCGGCCTCACCCTGGTGCTGCTCGGTCTCTGCGTCGACGCCGTCGTGGGCGTCCTGTCGGGACGGCTCGCGTCGGTGCTGCGCCGCAGCCGCCGGGTCGCCCGCGGCCTGAACCTCTTCAGCGGTTCCGTCTTCGCCGCCCTGGCCGTCCGCCTGGTGACCTCACCCGAGTAGAGCCGCCGCCCGGCCGGTCCTTCCCGGCGCCTTCCCCCGCGCCTCCCCGCGTCTCCCCTACGCCTCCCCCGCGTCTCCCCGGCGCCTCCCGGGCGTCAGGGGCGGCGCGGAACCGATCCCGGCGCCAGGCGGCGGGCGAGGAACTCGAGCGCCGCGACGACCTCGGCGACCCGCGCCGGGTCGTCGGTGCCCAGAGCAGCCGCGAGCGGCTCTTCGACACCGGCCGCCCGCACGGCCTCCACCCGCGCGGAGTGCCCGGGCGCCCGCCTGATCACGACCCGGCGCCGGTCGGCCGGATCGGGGGCCGTGACGACCGCCCCGGCCTCCTTCAACCGGGCGACGGCCCCCGACACGGCGCTCTGCGGCAGGCCCGTCCGCGCCGCGATCTCCCCCACCGAGGTCTCCGGGTGCGCGCGCAGGTCGGCGACGACCACCAGCACGGTCCGGACACTGGCGGCCTGCGTCGTTCCCGACGTGGCGATGTCCTCGACCGGCATGGCCTCTTCGCCGATCTTCATGAGGGTCCTGCCGAGCAGGAAGAGGTCGACTCCGTTCACCGCACCAGACTACATCAGACTTGATGCATCAGATCTGATGGATTATCGTCCGGATCACCCCAATGAGAGGACGACCCGTGAACGGCACGCTCCGCACGACCGGCGCCACCGTCTACTACGAGGTGCGCGGCGCCGGCCCCGTGCTCCTCATCTCGCAGAGCGGGGAGGGGGACGCGGACCGGACCGCCGACCTGGTCCGCCACCTGGCCGCCGATTACACCGTCGTCACCTACGACCGCCGGGGCCTGTCCCGCAGCGTCCTCGACGACCCCGAGCGGGGCGCGACCATGGCCGACCACGTCGACGACGTCCACCGCCTGCTCGCCGCCGTGACCGACCGCCCGGCGCACATGCTCGGATGCAGCTTCGGCGCCGTCGTCGGGCTGCACCTGGCCGTCGAGCATCCGGAACAGCTCGGCACCCTGATCGCGCACGAGCCGGTCGCCCCCTCGCTCCTGCCCGCCGCCGAACGGGTCCGTCACGTACGCGAACTGGAGGAACTGCAGGACCTCTACCGTGCGCGCGGCCTCGCCGACGCGTTCGCCAGGATCGCCGAAACGCTGGGCATCGACCCCGTCGCGCAGGACACCGAACCCGGCCTGACCCCGCGGCCTCTCGACGACCGGCGGCGGGCCGGCTTCGACTTCTTCATCCGCAACGACTTCACCGCGATCGCCCGCGACACGCTGGACGTCGCCGCGCTCGGGGACACGGCCGTCCGCGTCATCCCGGCCTTCGGACGCACCACGCCCCGGCACGTCTTCGACCACCGGTGCGCACAGGAGCTCGCGGCGCTTCTCGGGGTCGAGGCGAGGGAGTTCCCCGGCGGGCACAACGGCAACACGACCCACCCCCGCGCGTACGCCACGCGAATCCGCGAACTTCTGGCGACCTGAACCCGAAACCGGCCCGCGAACCGGCCATTCCCCGGCATGCAATATGGCCACAGTTATGGAAAATCCGCCTTTTTCTGGATATCCCTCACTGGGGTGCGCCGCTGGAAGCATGAGATCCGACAACGCCCCCGAAAGGATCTGAAACAGTGGCGACCATTTTCGGCAGGACCCGATTCGGCTTGTCCACGCTGCTCGCCCTCGCGGCGGCGGCGGCCATCGCACCGGCCGCCCCCGCCGCCGCGGCCGACGCCGATTTCGAACTCGAGGTCACCTGGCGCTCGTTCTCCTTCAACGAACGCCGCAGCTGCGATCCGACCGGCCCGATCATCGGCGGCGGCCGTATCGGGCCCCACCCCAGCCCCGAGTGCGGGGACTGGGAACGGATCAACGCGTCCATGAGCGTGGAGGGCGGCGAGGTCGTCGGCCCGTACCGCGTGCGCAACATCGGCACGTGGGACAGAGCTCCGCTCAACTGGGATCGCACAGAGAACTGGTCCAGCACCGCGAATCCGGATTTCCCGGTGTTCATCGGAAGCTCGACGAGCTTCAACGTGGCCGACCGTCCGATGTGCCAGACCGAAACGTACCGCTGGTGCCGCACCGCTTTCGCCAAGAACAACAACACGGTCAAAATCCGCGGGAAATTCGGCGACACCGTCAAGCTGAACATCCACGCCCAGACCACGGACGGCCAGGAAGGCTGCCTGATGCACGACGTGTACAACTGGACGCAGGCACGGGTCGGCCTCTACAACTCGTGGAACCCACGCATCGCGATCATGGCGGTCCGGTACGAGGGTCACCCCACCGATCTCTGCAGGGCCGGTTTCCAGGTGGTGGCGAGGCGGCTCTAGACGGCGGCGGCGCTCTTGACGTGGGATGACGCCGCGCTCTAGGTTGCTGCCGCAGCTGATAATTTTCGTGCAGCAGTCGAAAATTTTCTGGGCGACTGAGAGTCCGCGCGGACCGGGCCCCGCACGGCTCGTCCGCGATCCCACCATTCGGAGTCCGTGTGAAGGTCCTCTACATCGGCGGCACCGGGACGATCAGCTCGGCCTGCGTGGCCGAGTCGGCGCGCCGGGGGCTCGACGTCCACGTGCTCAACCGGGGCCACACCGCCCGGCGCCGGCCACTGCCCGACGGGGTCACGACGCTCACCGCCGACGTACGGGACCGCGACGCGCTCCGCCGGGCCCTGGCCGGGAGCGCGTACGACTGCGTCGTCGACTTCCTCGGCTACACGGCCGAGGACGCGGCGGCGAGGGTGGACCTGCTCGACGGCCGCACCGGCCAGTACGTCTACGTCAGCAGCGCCTCCGTCTACCACAAGCCGGTGCGGCGGGCCCCGTTCACGGAGTCGACCACCCGGCACAACCCCTACCTCGGCTACGCCAGGGACAAGATCGCCGCTGAGGACGTCCTGCGCCGCGCGTACGAGGAGCGCGACTTCCCCGTCACGATCGTGCGCCCCTCGCACACCTACGACGACGCGCATCCGCCGCTGCCCGGCGACTGGACGGCCTGGGACCGGGTCGTGCGCGGCGACGAGATCGTGGTGCCCGGCGACGGCACCAGTCTGTGGACGCTGACGCACGCGGACGACTTCGCCGTCGGCCTGGTGGGCCTCCTCGGCGCCTGGCAGGCGGTCGGCGAGGACTTCCACATCACCTCGGGCGAGGCGCTCACCTGGAACGAGATCTACGAGGTGATCGGGCGCACGGCCGGGACCCGGGCGCGGCTCCTCCACCTGCCCGCCGAGTTCCTGCCGATCATCGCGCCGGACTGGTTCTGGTCCGACCTGATCGTCGGCGACCTCCAGCACACCGCGTTGTTCGACACCACGAAGATCAGGCGGTTCGTCCCGTCGTTCCGGCCGGTCGTCACCTGGGCGGAGGGGGCCAGGCGACTGCACGCCTGGCGGGCCGCACATGCCGAGGAGACCCTGCCCGACGCCGCGACCGACACGGTGCTTGCCCGGCTGGCCGAAGGACACCGGCTCGCCGCGGCCGCCGTGGCACGGCTGGCGCCGGCTACCTCCGACGGCTCGTGACGGAAGGACGCACCCGGATGCCCCTCGACGCCCGCGACGATCCGACGGTCCCGGACCCGGCGCTGCGCCGGCCGTTCGGGCGTACCGGCCTGGCGGTGACGCCGATATGCGTCGGCACCAGTCCCCTGGCCAGCATGCCGGGACTGTACGGGTACGCGGTCGGCGAGGAACGCGCGCGGGCCACCGTGGAGGCCGTGTTCGACGGGCCCTTCAACTTCCTCGACACCTCGAACAACTACGGCGGCGGCAGCGCCGAACGGCGCATCGGCGCCGTGGTCCGCCACCGCGGCGGCGTCCCCGCCGGGTTCGTCCTCGCCACCAAGGTCGACGCGGACCCCGGCACCGGCGACTTCTCCGGCGAGCGCGTGCGCCGGTCGGCCGAGGAGAGTCTGGAACGGCTCGGCGTCGGCCACGTGCCGCTGCTGTACCTGCACGACCCCGAGTTCCACATCACGTTCGAGGAGGCCATGGCCCCCGGCGGGGCGGTGGAGGCGCTGGTCGCGCTGAGGGACGCCGGCGTCGCGGGCAACATCGGCATCGCGGGCGGCCCGGTCGGCCTGCTGCGCAGGTACGTCGCGACCGGCGTGTTCGACGCCGTGATCAGCCACAACCGGTGGACGCTGGTGAACCGCGAGGCCGGCCCGCTGCTCGACGAGGCCCGCGATCGCGGCGTCGCCTTCGTCAACGGCGCGCCGTACGGCGGCGGGATGCTGGTCAAGGGACCCGACGCCCAGCCCCGCTACGCCTACCGGGACACCGGCGAGCCCGTCCGGGACGCGGTCCGCGCCATGCGGAGGGTGTGCGACGCACACGGTGTGCCCCTCGCCGCCGCCGCGCTGCAGTTCTCGCTGCGCGACCCCAGGATCGCGTCCACCATCGTCGGCGTCTCGGAACCGGAGCGGATCGAGGAGACGCTGCGCCTCGCCGCCACCCCGATCCCAACGGGTCTGTGGGACGAGCTCGACCGGCACCTGCCCTCTCCCGCCGCCTGGCTGGACTGATCGCCCGCCCGGCTCCCGGTTGTCGGTCAGGGTTCCGCCAGGAGCCGGCCTGCCGTCATCGCGCCGTGGTCCGGGTCGGCGAAGACTGTTCCATGCGCAAAACCCTCCTCGCGGCGGCCGCTCTCGCCGCGTCGCTCGCCGCCGTGATCCCGGCCCCCGCACTGGCCGCCCCCGCACCGGCGGGCTCCGGCAAGGGGCCGGCGGTGACCTTCGCCCTGATCGGCGACACGCCGTACGGCGACGACCAGCGTGCCCGGTTCCCCGCCCTGGTCGACGCGATCAACTCCGACACCGGCGTACGGTTCGTGCTGCACGCGGGTGACGTGAAGAACGGCTCGAGCACCTGCGACGACGCCCGCTTCGCCGACCTCGCCGCGCTGTTCGGCACCTTCGCCGCCCCATTCGTGCTGACGCCGGGCGACAACGAGTGGACCGACTGCCACCGCACCGCCGCGGGCGGCTACCTGCCCACCGAGCGCCTCGACGCGGTCCGCCGCGTGTTCTACCCGGTGGCCGGCCGCACGCTCGGCCGTCACCCGATGCCGGTGCTGTCGCAGGCCGCGGACCGGCGCCACCGCGACTACCGGGAGAACGTGCTGTTCACCAAGGGGCGCGTCGTGTTCTCCACCGTCCACGTCGTGGGCAGCGAGAACGACCTGCAGCCCTGGTCCGAGCTCCCCGGCGGGGACCGTCCCGCCCTGCGCACGGCGGAGTTCGAGGCACGCAGGAGCGCGGCGCTGGACTGGATCGACGCGACGTTCGAGCGGGCACGCCGCACCCACGCGCCCGGCGTCCTGCTCATGATGCAGGCCGAGCCCGTGCAGAGCCCCGGCTTCGCCGACATCCGCGCCCGCGTCGTCGCCCAGGCCCGCGCGTACGGCAAGCCGGTGCTGCTCGTGCACGGCGACGAGCACGTCTACGAGGTCGAACCCGGGTATGCCGGGGTGCCGAACCTGACCCGGCTGGAGACCTTCGGCTCCACGGCGAGCCAGTGGCTGCGGGTCACGGCCGACCCCAGGACGCCGTCCGTCTTCTCCTGGCGACCCCGGACGGTGCCCGGGGCCTGACCTCCGCCCTTCCTGGGCGCAGTCGCGTCCAGCGGATGGCGCGACGCGCCCGGGGATGGCGAGGCGTGTCCGGGGATGGCGAGGCGTGTCCGGGGACCGCGCTCACAGGAGACCGGCGTCGCGCACCTTCATCGCCACCCGGACCCGGTTGTCGGTGCCGAGCTTGGCGAAGATCCTGGTGATGTTCGCCTTCACGGTGGCGACGCTCATGTAGAGGCGCTCGGCGATCTCCGCGTTCGACCTGCCGTGCGCCACCTCGACCGCGACTTCCAGCTCCCGCTCGGTGAGCCGGGCCAGTTCCTCCCGCGCCTGCGGGAGGGCCGGCCCGGACCCGCCGGTCGCCGCGGCGATCACCTGCCGGGCGACGCTCGGCGACAGCACGGGCTCGCCCTTCGCCACGGCGCGGACCGCCTCGATCATCCGCGGCGGCGGGGTGTCCTTGAGCAGGAAGCCGTCGGCGCCGAGCCGCAGAGCCCGCAGCACCATGTCGTCGGCGTCGAACGTGGTGAGCACGAGGATCCGCGGCGGGCTCGGCCGCGCCCGCAACAGCTCGGTGGTGACCAGCCCGTCCTGGTTGGGCATCCGGATGTCCAGCAGCACCACGTCGGGGCGCAGGTCGCGGATCACGTCCATGGCGCGCAGCCCGTCCTCGGCCTCGCCGACGATGTCGAGGTCGGGCTCGCCGCCGAGGATGAGACGCAGCCCGGTCCGCACCATCGCGTCGTCATCCACTATCACCAGCCGGGTCACGATCCACAGCCTCCCATGGCAATCGGACATCAAGGATGAAACGCCCGTCCTGGATCGTGTGGCTGAGGGTGCCGCCGGCCATCCTCGTCCGCTCCGCCAGGCCCACCAGGCCCAGCCTTCCCCCCGGACCGGGGGCCGAGCCGGGGCGGGCGGGGTTCGTCACCCGGATCCGCAGCTCCTCCCCCGGCCGTCCGCCGAGCTCGGCGGTGACCCGGGCACCCGGCGCGTGCTTGCGCGCGTTGGTCAGCGCCTCCTGCACGATCCGGTACGCGTGCCGGCCCGTCTGCGCGGGCAGCGACTCCCGGCCGTCGATGCCGTCGTCCACGTCGACCCGCTGACCGGCCGCGCGGACCTCGCCGAACAACGCGTCCAGATGGGCCAGATCGGGCTGCGGCGCCTCCACGGCGCCGTCGTCGCGGAGCGTGCGCAGCACCGTGCGCAACTCGTTGAGCGACTGGTGCGCGTTCTCCTGGATGGCCAGCGCGGCCTCGCGCGTCTGCTCCGGCCCGAGGTCCGTCCGGTAGGCCAGGCCGCCGGCCAGCATCGCCAGCAGGGAGATCCGGTGCGCGAGCACGTCGTGCATCTCCTGGGCGATCTTCACCCGTTCCGCCAGCCGCGCCTGGTCGATCCGCTGACGCTGCTCACGCTCGGCGGCCCGCGCCCGCTCCCGCAGGGACATCTCCAGGTCGCGGCGCCCGCGCAGGTAGAGGCCGAACACGGTCAGCCCGCCGAGAATCGTCAGCCCCGTCACCGAGGAGACGACCGCGGCCTGGTCGACGCCGCCCCATGCGGCACCGGCCAGCAGGCACACCACGGACACGAGCGCGACCGGGATCGTCCGGCTCCATCGGCGATGGGTCACCAGGGAGACGTACGCGACATACGCGGGGCCACTCGCCGTGGCCGAGAACGTGGTGAGCAGAGCGGTCGCCAGCGCGATCTGCCACGGCCACCGCCTCCGCCACCGGATCAGGACCAGCCCGATCAGGCCGAGCCCCGTGTCGAACAGCGCCTGCGGGAGGCGGTCGCCGTCGTGCAGGACGAGCCAGGCCAGCACCGTGCCGTGAAAAATCATCGGCACCGCGGCGCACAGGTAGCGCAGCACGGCACCCCGCCTGTCCAGGGGCGGCTGGTAGTCGGGTGGGCCGTGCACAGCCCCACAGCTTAGGGACCACCGCGACCGGGTTTTAGCGACCTGGGTCGACCTGTGGACAGCCTCGGGTATCGCTTGCGGGCGGAAGGGACTGCCGAGCGTCGATTCGCCGTGGACCCCGGCCCGATGCGGCGTCACCCGCGCTCGCGGTGGACTGGACGGCGTGATCGAGTTCAACCACGTCAGCAAGATCTACGGAAAGGTGAAGGCGCTCGACGACGTGACCTTCACCGTCGGGGCCGGGAGCGTCACCGGCTTCCTCGGGCCCAACGGCGCCGGGAAGTCGACGGCCCTGCGCATCCTGGTGGGGCTCGCCCGCCCCTCCTCCGGTTCGGCGGCCGTGCTCGGCCGGCCGTACGCCGAGATGGCCTGCCCGGGCCTGCGGGTCGGCACCCTGCTCGACGCCGGCGCCCAGCACCCGGGCCGCACCGGCAGGGAGGTCCTGACGCTCGGCGCGATGACTCTCGGGCTGCCGCGGGCGCGGGTCGGCGAGGTGCTCGACCTTGTTGGACTCACCGAGCGGGAGAGCCGGCGGGCGGTCGGCGGCTACTCACTCGGGATGCGGCAGCGGCTCGGCATCGCGCACGCCCTGCTCGGCGCCCCCGAGGTGCTCGTCCTGGACGAGCCCGCCAACGGCCTCGACCCCCAGGGCATCCACTGGATGCGCCGCCTGCTGCGCGACCTCGCGGACGCCGGATGCTCCGTTCTGCTCAGTTCGCACCTGCTGCACGAGGTGGAGCAGGTGGCGGACCGCATCGTGATGATCGGCCGCGGCCGCGTGCTCGCCCAGGGCACGGTCGGCGAGCTGAGCCGGGGCCGCGGCCTCGAAGAGACCTTCCTCGACCTGACCGCGCACGCGGACCGAAGCGCGGGCGCCGGCACGTCCCGAACGACCGATGCGAACCGGGGTGCCGCATGACCCGCGCCACGCACCACCCGAACGACATCGCGAAGGCAGCGCCGAGCCCCCGCACCAAGGACGGCATGATGACCGCGACCACACCGATCCCGTTCCACCGACTGCTCGTCGTCGAGGCGCGCAAGCTCGCCGACACCCGCAGCGGCAAGATCATCGCGATGGTCATGCTCGGGCTGGTGATCGCGTCGATCGCCGCGCGTGGCGTCGTCGTCGGGCCGAAGTCGCAGACGCTGGTGGGCACCGCCGGCATCGCCCTCGGCACTCTGCTCCCGGTGCTCGCCATCCTCACCATGACCGGCGAGTGGGCGCATCGCACGGCGCTGACCACCTTCGTGCTCGAACCACGCCGCCATCGCGTCCTCGCCGCCAAGTGCCTGCCGCCCCTGCTCGCGGCGGTGGCGCTCTCGCTGTTCGCCATGCTGGTCGCGGTGCCGATCACGGCCGTCGTGGCCGAGGTCAGGAACATTCCCGCCGATTGGGGAGTCCAGCCGATCTGGCTGCTCGGCTGGACCGGGGTGAACGTGCTCGTGGCCGCGCAGGGCCTCGCCCTCGGCACGCTGCTTCTCAACGCGCCCGCCGCGATCGTGATCAGCCTGTCGACGCCGGTCCTGTGGGCCGTCGTCGGCCGGCTCGGCTCGGTCGGCGCGGGGCTCGCGGAGTGGCTCGACCTCAACACCACCTGCGCTCCCCTGGTGAGCGGCGACATGACCTGGAGCGAGGGCGCCAGGCTCGCGGCGTCGGCGGCCTTCTGGATCGTCCTCCCCATGGCCGCCGGCCTGGTCCGCGTGCTCCGCAGGGAGGTGACCTGACCCCGCGCACGCCCGCGACGGGGGCCGGGCCGGCGACGTGCGCCGGCCCGCAGAGAGGCGGGCACGGGTGACAAAGGTGCGCGCCCGGCCCCGCAAATTCGGCACGGGTGACGAGGTGCGCCGGCCCCATGGCCGGCACGGGTGACGAGGTGCGCGCCCGGCCCCGCGAGGCCGGGTACCGGTGACGCGTGCCTCTAGAGCCGATCGAGGAGCGTGGCGACGCGGTCGGTCTCCGCTGCCAGGAGGCGCTCCGGCACCGGCTCGAACAGCTCCACGAGCGGACGCCCTTCCTTGGCCTCCCACACGCCCGCCACCCGACCCCGGTGGATGACCACGGGCGAGATCCATCCGGCCGTCCGGCTCACCTTGGGCCGCGCGGCCTTCGGCAGGAGCGGTTCCAGGTCACGCGGAGCACCCAGGATGAACTGGTCGAAGCCGGGCAGCAGATGCACGTCCTCGGACGGCGGGCAGGACAGCAGGTCGTCCAGAAGCTCCGCGGGCAGCACGGCGGGCATGCCCTCCACCTCGACCTGCGCCAGCTCGGGCTCCAGATCCCGGAACCAGCCGCGCAGGACGGCCTTCGGCGTGGCGCCGCGGAACAGCCAGGCGTCGAACATCCGGGGAGTGGCCGGGCCGTGGGCGCCGAGGAAGGCGCGGAGCACGCGCACTCCCCCTTCCTCCGCCGAGAGCGCCTCTCCCCCGCCCGGCAGCCAGTCGGCCGGTGCGGTGAACGTGACCCTGCCGTCCCGCGGCGGGCCGTAGCACAGCTCGCCGAGGAAGCTGAGCGGCTTGAGCAGCGCGCCCCAGCCGGACGTGAGGGCCTGTCTGAGGTGGCCGTCCCCGGTCACCTCGATGACCGCCTCGACCAGCTCCTCGCGGGTCAGCACCCGGCCGGACAACGCGCGCGGAACGGCCTCCACGACGGCCTCGATCTCCCCGGCGGACACTCCGTGGCCACGCTGCCAGGCGGCCTTCTCCCAGAACCTGAGCGACCCGAGGGCCGCACGGTAGGCGGGGAACCCGTCGGCGGGAAGGAGGTGGAGCGTGCCGCGCATCGTCCAGGTCTTGACCAGCGTGCGGTCACGCCACAGGGCGTCCTCGATCTCTCCGGGGCGCGGGCTCGCGTGCCGTACGGCGACCGCCAGCGCCGCCGACGAGGCGACCTGGGCCTGCACCCCGCACAGACGCCGCGCGATCGCCACCGCGTCGTCACCGCTCGTGGGCTCGACGAACTGCCGTCTCAGCCTCCAGGCCAGCACCTGCGCCCACGTCGTCTCAGCAGCCACGTCACACTTCTACACCCCGGGTACGACAAGCCGCGCATCGCGAGACGCACGGTCGCGCCGCTCGCCGCCGCGCGACCCGCTCAGGCCCAGGGGACGGTCACCCGAGCCGGCGCAGCAGGTGGTCTCGGACGGCGCGGTCGCCCGGGCCGCCCCGCTCCGCGAGACGTTCCGCGACATACCGGCGGTGAGCCTCGTCCACGTTCCCGCCGTACTTGAACTTGCCGTTGACCTTCTGGATCGCCAGCCGCAGGCCGCGGATGCCCGGCAGGCGCCGGTGGTGCTCGGCGGGGTCGGCGAGATCGTGGTCCAGCCGCGCGAGCTGGGCCCGCAGGATGCCGAGCTTCCCGTCGGGGTCGTCGACGATCTCGGCGTGGCAGACCAGCTGGACGGCCGCGTAGTACGTCGTGGGGATGCCGAGCCGGGGATCCTCGCCGGTGCCCGGCAGCGCCTTCCAGGCCCCCTCGACGTACGCCCAGTCGCCGGCCACCGACATGACCACGGCCGGGTTCTCCTCGATCGCCGACCAGATCGGGTTCGGCCGGGCGAGGTGCAGCAGGATCGTGGACGCGTCGGCGAGGAGGAACTGCGTGGGCACGACCACGGGCACGTCACGGTCACGTCCGGACGCGACGAGGTGGCCGAACTCGTTCGCGCGGACGAAGGCCAGCGCCTCCTCGTCGGCGGCGGAGTCCCAGGGATGGATGAGCACATCCTTACTGTACGCAGAGCCGTCCATTCTCTACAGAAGGGTTCCAAGTACTGCACGACTCGGCGTGGAGCAACGATGAGTGGCCCGATTTCGAGTGGCTGGAATCCGTGCCCGACGACGCATGGGAGCAGGCGACCGGTGCGGACGCCGACGGGCTCTACGCGGCTTACCGGGCACGCGGCCACGACCCGTCGTGCGCGCCGCAACCGAGGGGCGAGGAATGGCACGTCTACGACTGGAACGAGACGGCCCGCAGGCTGCCGCGGATCGGCCGGTACATGAGGGACCTGAACCGCGGCGTCGACGGCTGAGGCCGGCGCTCACACACGCCGCAGGAGCAGGGTGACGAAACCGAGGGCGCCCCGGTAGCCGTCGAGCCACATGTCGCGGTGCTCCCGCATCACGGCGAGCGCCTGGTCACCGTCGGGGCCGGGGTTGTCCGCGGCCCAGCGCGCCAGCGTTCCGGTCCACGACCACTCGTACTCGTCCCACTCAGCCGGGTCGCTCACGTGGGCGTAGACGGTCAGCCACCCCTTGGACTCGGCGGCCTCCACCGTGCCCGCGAGATCCGGGTAGTCGCCGATCGCTTCGAGGACCTCGGGTGCGGGAGACCGTTCCCAGTACCCCTCGCCCACGAGCGCGAGGCCGCCGGGCCGTACGAACCGGGCGAGCGCCTCCATCGTCTCCGTCAGCCCGCCGAAGGCGTGCGTCGACCCCACACACAGCCCGAGGTCGTACGGCTGGGTGGCGGTGAAGGCGTCGGCCGGCGTCGTGTGCAGCGTCAGCCGGTCGGCCAGCCCTCGCCGCACGGCCGCCTCGTTCGCGGACGCCACGGCGTGCGGCGAGATGTCGACGCCGTCGGCCCGCGCGGACGGGTGGAGTTCGAGCGCCCGGAGCGACCACTCGCCCTCGCCGCAGCCCAGGTCGAGGATGCGGGCCTCCTCCGGCAGCGCCGCGCGGCGTAGCAGCCGATCGAGGGAAGCTTCGGAGACGGGCGCGGCGATGGGATGCTCACGATGGGCGATGGCGCTGAGCAGTTGTCGATCCACCGCGCCATCCTGGCAAGCAGGACGCAGCGCCCGCATCTGCTTTGTTCGCGCGCCGGCATTCCGGTGACACGTGCCGGGGCGGCGGTGAATGGGATGAAACGTGCAGCTGCCGGGAAACGCCTGAGCGGGCCGTCTTCGCGACACGCGCGGGACGCCGGGGCACGACGCCCGGCGCCGGAACCGCGTACGCGGCTCGGTTCATGCCGATCAGGCATCACCGGGCGACGAACCGCCGGCGGGCACGCCTTGATCCGCAGACCGAGAAGTCGGGACAATTTCCTCGCCAGTCGCATC
Source organism: Microbispora sp. NPDC049633 (assembly GCF_040675265.1). Taxonomy (NCBI): domain Bacteria; kingdom Bacillati; phylum Actinomycetota; class Actinomycetes; order Streptosporangiales; family Streptosporangiaceae; genus Microbispora; species Microbispora sp. NPDC049633. The sequence continues at coordinate 38,897 of NZ_JBFAOO010000010.1, read as the reverse complement.
GAATCGCATCCCTTTCACCGCCGCCTCGACGGCGGCGCGAGGCGTGCCGTCCGTGCCACCGCGACCCACGAGTGAGCGGAGGACGGCGGCCACCGCAGGGTCGGCCAACCCGACGACCCGTCCGACAGGAAGGACCGTGATGATTCACTCAGCACAACGCCTGGGCGTGGTCGCCGAATCGGCGCCGGGCGAGACACGGGTGGCGGCCACCCCGGCCACCGTCCCGCAGTTGGTCTCGCTCGGCTACGAGGTGATCGTCGAATCGGGCGCCGGGCGGCGGTCGGGCTTCACCGACGACGCGTACGCCCGGGCCGGGGCACGGATCGGCGACCGCGAGGAGACGTGGGGCGCCGATGTCGTGCTCAAGGTGAACGCCCCTGCGGGGGACGAGATCCCGGCGCTGCGCGAGGGCGCCACGCTCATCTCGCTGATCGGCCCGGCGGCCGACGCCGGCCTGGTGGACGCGCTCGCACGACGGCCGATCACCGTCCTCGCGATGGACGCCGTGCCGCGCGTCTCCCGGGCCCAGGCGCTCGACGTGCTGAGCTCGATGGCGAACATCGCCGGTTACCGCGCGGTCATCGAGGCCGCGCACGCGTTCGGGCGGCTCTTCACCGGTCAGGTGACCGCGGCGGGGAAGGTCCCCCCGGCCAAGGTCCTGGTGGCCGGCGCGGGCGTGGCGGGGCTGGCGGCCGTCGCCACGGCGGCCAGCCTGGGCGCGATCGTACGGGCGACCGACCCCCGTCCCGAGGTCGCCGAGCAGGTGCGCTCGCTGGGCGCGGAGTTCCTGGACGTCGGGGTCGCGCAGGAGTCGAGCGCGGACGGGTACGCCAGGCAGACCTCGCGCGACTACGACCGCCGCGCCGCCGAGATGTACGCCGAGCAGGCCGCCGACGTGGACATCGTCATCACCACCGCCCTGATCCCCGGGCGTCCCGCCCCCCGGCTGCTCACAGCCGAGCACGTGGCGCGCATGCGCCCGGGCAGCGTCGTCGTCGACATGGCCGCCGCGCAGGGCGGGAACGTCGAGGGCACCCGTCCCGGGGAGGCGGTCGTCACCGGGAACGGCGTGACCATCATCGGCTACACCGACCTCGCGGGACGGCTGCCGGCGCAGGCCTCGCAGCTCTACGGCACCAACGTCGTCAACCTGATGAAGCTGCTCACCCCCGGCGAGGACGGCCGGCTCGTGCTGGACTTCGACGACGTCGTGCAGCGCGCGATGACCGTCGTCCGGGACGGCGAGAAGACCTGGCCCCCGCCGCCCGTGCCGGTGAGCGCGGCCCCCGCCGCCCCCGCCCCGGCGCGGGGGACGCCGCCGGCTCCCGCCGCGAGCCCGCCGGCCCCGTCGCCCGGACGACGACGTCATCTGGTCACCGCCGCGGTCGCCGCCGCGCTGTTCGTCCTGACCGCGTTCTCGCCGAACGCGCTGATCGAGCACGTCACCGTCTTCGTCCTGGCGATCGTGATCGGCTACTACGTCATCGGCAACGTGCACCACGCGCTGCACACGCCGCTGATGTCGATCACCAACGCCATCTCCGGAATCATCGTCGTCGGCGCGCTGCTCCAGATCGGGCAGGGCGGCACGGTCGTCGCCGTCCTGTCGTTCGTCGCCATCCTGCTGGCGAGCGTCAACATCGTCGGCGGCTTCGCCGTGACCCGTCGCATGCTCGGCATGTTCACGAGGAGCTGACCGTGACCCTCGCCACGGCCGCGCAGGCCGCCTACATCGTCGCCGCCCTCCTGTTCATCCTCAGCCTCGCCGGCCTGTCCAAGCACGAGACCGCCCGCTCCGGCGTCGTCCTGGGCATCTCCGGCATGGTCATCGCGCTGGCCGCGACGGTCGTCCTCGCCGCCGACGGCAGCGGCACGCTCGCGGTGATCCTGCTCGCGGCCGCCATGGCGATCGGCGGCGCCGTCGGGCTCTGGCGGGCCCGGATCGTCGAGATGACCGCCATGCCGGAACTCATCGCCATCCTGCACAGCTTCGTCGGCCTCGCCGCCGTCATGGTCGGCTGGAACGGCTTCCTGGAGGTCGAGAACGGCGGCACCCGGCTCCCCGGCTCGCTGCTCGGCATCCACCACGCCGAGGTGTCCATCGGCGTGTTCATCGGGGCGCTCACCTTCACCGGGTCGGTCGTCGCGTTCCTCAAGCTGTCGGCCCGGATCGACTCCCGCCCGATGATGCTGCCGGGCAAGAACGCCCTGAACGTGGGCGCGCTCGCGGCGTTCGCGGTCCTGACCGTGGTCTTCGTCGCCTCCCCCGGCCTCGGGATCCTCCTCGCGCTGACGGTCGTGGCGCTGCTGCTCGGCTGGCACCTGGTCGCCTCCATCGGCGGCGGGGACATGCCCGTCGTCGTCTCGATGCTCAACAGCTACTCGGGCTGGGCGGCCGCGGCGTCCGGGTTCCTGCTCGACAACAACCTGCTGATCGTCACCGGCGCCCTCGTCGGCTCGTCCGGCGCCTACCTGTCGTACGTGATGTGCCAGGCGATGAACCGGTCGTTCATCTCCGTGATAGCCGGGGGGTTCGGCATCGAGGCGGGGCCCGCCGGCGACCGCGACTACGGCGAGCACAGGGAGATCACCGCCGTCGACACCGCCGGACTGCTGAAGGAGGCCAAGTCCGTCGTCATCACTCCCGGGTACGGCATGGCGGTCGCGCAGGCGCAGTACCCCGTCGCCGAGCTCACCCGCAGGCTGCGGGAGCGCGGCGTCGAGGTGCGGTTCGGCATCCACCCGGTCGCCGGTCGCCTGCCGGGGCACATGAACGTGCTGCTCGCCGAGGCCAAGGTGCCGTACGACATCGTCCTCGAGATGGACGAGATCAACGACGACTTCGCCACCACGTCGGTCGTCCTCGTCATCGGCGCCAACGACACCGTCAATCCCGCGGCCGTCGAGGACCCGGACAGCCCCATCGCCGGGATGCCCGTCCTGCGTGTGTGGGAGGCGGACAACGTCGTCGTCTTCAAGCGGTCGATGGCCACGGGGTACGCCGGGGTGCAGAACCCCCTGTTCTTCCGCGACAACACCAGCATGCTCTTCGGCGACGCCAGGCAACGCGTCGAGGAGATCGTCGCCGCTCTCTGACGCCCCGCCCCCGGGCCTCCTCCGCGGTCCGCCCGGCCGGGCGGCTCAGCCGGTCCAGGAGCTGTTGAGGAACGAGAACGTCATCGCCACCATGAGCGGCCCGATCACGGTGGCGTAGACGATGATCACCGATCGGTGCCGGGCGGCCGCCCGGCCGATGAGCACCCACAGCGGCCACCACAGCAGCGCCGACCTGGGGATCGACATGTAGAACGTGGAGGTGACCAGCGCGCCCAGTTGGAGCCCGACGTAGACGAACTCGGCCCAGCGGCGGGCGACGAGCAGCCAGACGAGCAGCAGCACCCCGACGATCGCCGCCGCGATCTCGAGCCGGAACATCGGCCCGAACCCTTCGTCACCGCCGGTCGAGTCCCAGGTGGTGCGGAACGCCTCCCAGGGCCAGACCGGTTTCCGGCCCCATCCGGTCTGCTGCGCGTTGTTCCAGGCCAGCCAGTCACCGGTGCGGGAGTGCTGGTAGGCGGCGTACGCGAGGAGCGGCGCGAACGGCAACGCCAGCCAGGCTCCCCGCCGCCAGCCCGCCCAGCCGTCCCTCCGGATGCGGCTCACGACGAACTCGACGATCAGCGCGACGGCCAGGAACAGGCCGGTGATACGTACGCAGGACGCCCCGGCGGCCAGGGCACAGGCCAGCGGCCAGGCACGGCGGCGGGCCGCCAGCCAGGCGGGCAGCGCGAAGGCGAGGAACAGCGCCTCGGAGTAGCCGGCGAACAGGAAGACGGCGGGCGGGCACAACAGCAGCGCCAGGACGGCCCAGCGGCCCGCGCCGGCGGGCCCCTCGGCGTCGGCGAGCCGGGCCAGCGCCACCACGGCCACCGCGCCTGCCACGAACGAGATGACCAGCCCGGCCAGGATCCAGTCGCCGGCCACCAGATGCACCAGGCGCATCGCCAGCGGCATGCCGGGGAAGATGGCCGGCAGCCCGGGGTCGGGCTCCAGGTGCGGATCGCCGTCGTACCCGAACTCCGCGATCTTCCGGAACAGGCCGACGTCCCAGTGTTTCCACCGCTCCAGCAGCGGGGCGTGGCTCTGGCCGGACACGATCAGTGCGCCGTAGAGCGCCAGGAGGAGCAGGCCCGCCCGCGTGCCCACCCACAGCAGCAGCGCGTCCCGGACCGTGGCGCTCTTCCGCAGCGGCTCCGGGGATTCCCCGGACGCAGGGGCTCTTCCGGGTTCGGGAGGTTGCCGGGGTTCCTGGACGGGGGCCTTCTCATCCGGCCCGGTCCGCTCCCCGCGCTCGGGGTCGTGGCCGGACTCCTGGACGGCAGCCGTCACCTGACGCCCTCCCCTCTCCTCGCGCACCCGCCCGCCCCCGCCGTGCGCCCTCCTGCCTGCCGGCAGGGGCCACTGCCCGTACGGGCGGACGGCGGCCACCCCCGTGACCCAGGGATGGTGTCAAGAGCGGCAGGAGCGGCGCCAGGCCGCGGCCCGCCCGGCGACCGCCCCCGCGAGCGCGCCGCGCACTGACCTGCGGGGTCACGCCGCCACGAGGCGGAGCGACCGGCGCCTCGCATGAAAGTTGCAGCGCCCGCCGGGCATCCCGGACAGGGGGTACCGGTCAGCGGGCGGGGGCGGTGCCGATGACGGAGGTGCCGATGACCAGATGCCCGGTGGGATCGCACCCGAGGAGCTCTTCGACGAGTTGGTCGCGGAGGGCCGCGGTGAACGTGATGTGCAGGCCGGCCGCGGTGGCCAGCAGGTAGACGGTCTGGCTGAGATGACCGACGTCCATCAGCAGAGCCCTGTAGACACGGGGGAAGGTGTACTTCCACTGGTTGCGGGCGATCACGCTGGTGTAGAAGATCAGCGCTCCGGCGCCGGCGACCCAGTCCTGGTCGCCGACCGCGGCCACGAGCCGCTCGTCGTCGAGACGGCGGCCGAGGTATTCGAGGCTGTGGTCGGCCGCGGCGTAGTGATAGGCGCCCGGGGCGAGGCCTTCGACATCGCGGGCGTAGAGGTAGACCTCGGTGGGATGGCGGGCGCCGCCGGACGGGCTGGTCTTGAACACCCGTTGCCAGGAGTCGGTCAGCACGCCGCCGGGGTCCAGGGTGACGCCGGCCTGAGTCAGGGGGCCGTCGGCCCGCGGCAGAGGTCCGGCGGCGGTCTTGAGCAGGGCGGCCACGACGTCCAGCGGCAGCGCCGTGCCACCGAAGAAGCGGCGGCTGCGGCGCCGGTGCAGCACGTCGATCAGGTCGCGATGACGCCAGACGCCGGGGTCGGCGTCGGGCAGCGCGTGGCGGGAGACGGCGGGCAGGGACCAGAACGCCGGTGGCGGCGGGTCGGTGAGGACCTTGGCTTCGAGCTCCTCGTTGTCCTGCTCGGCGGTGCGCATGGCGGTGCCCGCGTGGGAACGACTGGAGAAGTGGTAGGCACGGGCCAGGGGACCCCACGGCCGCCAGGCCTGTTCGATGGCCTGTTCGCGCCGATGGCGCGGCCCGTTCTCGGAGATCAGGACGTCGTTGTCCGCCAGGACGGTGGCGACTTCGTGCCAGTGGGCGGCCTCGCCGGGATCGTCCGCCATCTCCCGTACGGAGTCGAGCGGGCGGAAGCCGGTGAACCAGCGCAGCACCCGCTCGACCCCGTCGGCGAGGGCGAACTGGCGATGGTCGAGGTAGTCGTCCCAGACCAGCTGGCCGGCGTCCCAGAGCAGGGCGCCGCAGGCGGACAGGCGGACGTTCACGATGGCGTCTCTTCTCGGGTGGGAGCGGTCCGCCGACGCGGCTCCACGTCCGCGGGCGGCAGTTCGGCGCGGGCGGCCGCCAGACCGCGGCGGGCCGCCGTCAGGTGCGGATGGTCCGGCGCCGCCCGCCGCAGCGCCTCGACCGCCCGCCCGTAGCAGGCCTCGGCCTGGTCGGGCCGGCGGCGGGCGCGGTGCAGTGCGCCGAGGTTGATCAGGGTGATGGCCGACTCCGGATGTCCCGGTCCCAGAACCGCGTCCTTGACGGCCAGTGCGCGCGTGTAGCGGGCCCGCGCCTCGTCCAGGTCTCCCCGCCGGTGTGCCAGGGCGGCGAGGTTGTGCAGCGCGGCGGCGACGTCGTGGTGTTCCGGGCCGTACGCCGCCTCGCTGACGGCCAGGGCCTTCCGGAGCAGCGCCTCGGCCTCGGCGGGGCGCCCGCAGCCGTCCACGAGCGCGGCCCAGGCGGCGAGGTCCGCGGCCACCCTTGGATGCCGCTCGCCGAGGAGCCGGGCCCGCACCCGCGTCGCACGCCGGGCCCAGGGCTCCCCTGCCTCGTGGTCGCCGCGCGCGTGGGCGAGCCCGCCCAGGTTGTGACAGACCGTGGCCACGTCCTCGTGCTCGGGGCCGCGCGTCTCCTCCAGGATCTCGAGAGCGCGCCGGTACAGGGCCTCGGCCTGCCGGAAGCGGCCCGTGTACTTGCCCAGCACGCCCCACTCGTTGCAGAGCGCGGCCACCTCCACCGATCGAGGGCCGAAGGTCCGCTCCGCGGCGGGGAGAGTCAGGGCGAACAGCAGCCCGGCCCTGCGGTAGTCGCCGCGCATGCGCCATAGGGTCGCCAACTCGACTTGGGCGCGGATCCGTACCGCCATCAGGCCGTCGTCACGCCGGGCCTGATCGTCGTGCCGTACCTGATCGTCGTGCCGTACCTGGTCGTCGCGCCGAGCCTTGTCCACGGCGGCCCGCAGGGCGCGCTCCGCCTCCGTGAAGGCGTTCTCGCCGCGTCGCCGCACGCCGTGCCGCAGCAGTTCCTCCGCCGACGGCCGCCCCGCGACGGAACCGGGATCCGTCCTGCCACTCACCAACGCCTCCCGAACCACCTCGCCACACCGGGGGTGGTTGGGCCCCCGGGTGTCCCCCGCGTTCCGCTGCCACCGGCGTCCGCCCCCGGGCTCACCGGAGCCCCGGGGCGGACGCACACCACGTCACGACGGGCCGGGAGCATCACGCGGACGCGCGTGTGCCGGGCCCGTCACGGCCTCACGCCTCGACGAGGATCTCGTTGTGGTTGTAGGTCAGCGCGGCGTCCGGCGTGCTGTAGCCGTCCTCGCGGACCTCGAACACCGCGCTCTCGTTGTGGTTGTAGGTCAGCGCGGCGTCCGGCGTGCCGTAGGCGTCCTCGCGGACCTCGAACACCGCGCTCTCGTTGTGGTTGAGGTTCAGCGCGGCGTCCGGCGTGGCGTAAGCGTCCTCGTGCGCCTCGAATACATCCGGTGTGCTCTGGGACATGGGTGTCGCTCCTTTCGCGGGCTCCCGTGACAGCGGTCGTACGACCTCGTCACCGGAGCGGGGATCACCATGGCAGCACCCGCTGCTCAGGCTCTGACGCACGTACGATCCCAAGAGCGAAGATCATCGGGCCATATCCAGTCTGCGGCGAAATCATCGGAGTTCTGGTCATACGCCCATGACCCCGTGCGATGACAAGGGGAAACGGCGAGCCCGCCGCCGGAGACGGCGTCGGTTCGGCTGTACCGAGCAGGGGCCGGGGTTGGCTGTCGCTTCGCTGGGTAGCCGCGTCTCGCATGACGGAGTATGGAATCCACGCCTCCCACGAGCAGATCCCGCCCGCCGATCTCCTGACCGCGATGATCGCCGCCGAGCGCGCCGGTTTCGGCACCGCCATGTGCTCCGACCACTTCTCCCCCTGGAGCGAGCGGCAGGGCCAGTCCGCCTTCGCCTGGTCCTGGCTCGGCGCCGCCCTGCAGGCCACCGGACTCACTTTCGGCGTCGTGACCGCGCCCGGGCAGCGCTACCACCCGGCGATCGTCGCCCAGGCGATCGGAACCCTCGGCGCGATGTTCCCCGGCCGGTTCTGGGCCGCGCTGGGCAGCGGCGAATTCAGCAACGAGCACATCACCGGCGGACCGTGGCCGCGCAAGGAGATCCGCGACGCCCGCCTGCTCGAGTGCGTGGACGTGATCCGCGACCTGCTCGACGGCAAGGACGTCACCCGTGACGGCCTGGTGACCGTGGACCGCGCCCGGCTGTGGACCCGTCCCGAGACACCGCCCCCGCTGATCGGCGCGGCGGTGAGCACCGGTACGGCGGCCCGGTGCGCGGAGTGGGCGGACGGCCTGATCACGGTCAACGCCCCCGAGGACCACCTCCGGAAGATGATCGCGGCGTACCGGGAGGCGGGCGGACGCGGCCCGGTCTGCCTGCAGGTTCACCTGAGCTGGGCGCCGACGGAGGAAGAGGCGGAGGCGATCGCCCACGACCAGTGGCGCAGCAACGTCTTCGGTCCGCCGGTCAGCTGGGACCTGGAGCTGGTGGAGCATTTCGACGTCGTCTCCGAGCACGTGACCGTGGACCAGGTGCGCTCCGTGGTCAACGTCTCCTCCGACCTCGACCGGCACATCGACTGGCTGCGCGGTTACGCGGCCCTGGGATTCGACCGCGTCTACCTGCACCACGTGGGCCAGGACCTGTTGCCGTTCATCGAGACCTTCGGCGCCAAGGTCCTGCCCCACTTGCGCCACAACGAGTGAGATCGCGACGCCCCGGCGCCGCCCGTTGAGACGCCACACGCCTCGGCCGCCCAGCCATGTCCCATCCGCTGCGCCGGCGGCTGCTCGACATCCTCCGGGTGGACGGCCCCTCGACGGCGTCGGTGCTGGCCGGCAAGACCGGGCAGGCCGTCGGCAACATCAGCCATCACCTCAAGGTCCTGGCGGCGAGCGAACTCGTCGCGGAGGTGCCCGAGCTCGCGCGTGACCGCCGGGAACGCTGGTGGCGCAGGTCTCCGGACGTCCTCAGCCGGTCGGCGTCGGACTTCCCCGACGACCCCGTGGCCGCGGCGGCGGAATCGCTCGTCCTGGAGCGGCAGACCACCCTCGTCCGGCAGTGGTTCGCCGAGCGCGACGGCTACCCGGAGCCGTGGCGGCGGGCGGCCTTCACGACCGACCACTGGGCGATGCTGTCGGCCGCCGAGCTCGCCGAGCTGGAAGACAAGATCTTCGACCTGCTCGCCTCGCTGGCCGACCGGGAGATCCCGGACGACGGGCAGGAGCGCAGGCTCGTCTTCCTGACCGCCCGCGCCGTGCCGGGCCGGCCGTGACCACGACGCCGGTCGCGTGGGGTGGACTGTCGAGGACCCGCGACTTCCGGTTGTTGTGGATCGGCGAGACCACAAGCATGCTCGGCAGTTCCGTCGCCGGTGTCGCGCTTCCGCTGGTCGCCGTGGTTTCGCTGCACGCGAGCCCACTCGCCGTCGGGCTGCTGACCGCGGCCGCCTGGCTGCCGTGGCTGCTGGTCGGACTGCCCGCCGGCGCAACGCCAAGCTCCGGGGCAGCGAATCGGCGGCACGGATCGCCGGTCCCGGGCTGGCGGGGCTGCTCGCGCAATGGTTCGGCGCGGTCAGCGGTGTGCTGGCCGACGCGGTCAGTCTCGCGATCGCCGTGCTGTGCCTGCGTTCGGTGGGCACGCGAGACCCGCCGGGAGAGGGCGGCGAAGCGGCGACTGCGTGCCGAGATCGGCGACGGGTTGCGTTTCGTCGTGCACGACCCGTACCTGCGCGCCCTCACCGTCTTCAGCGCGGTGTCGAACATCGCCCTGATGGGCTACGCGTCGATTCAGGTCGTGTTCCTCACCCGGGATCTCCACGCGGGAGCAGGCCAGGTGGGCCTCGTGCTGGCGCTGGCGAGCTCCGGCGGCCTGTTCGGCGCCGCGCTCGCGGGCAGGGTGGCCACACGATTCGGAACGGCACGGGGATTCCTGCTGTGCGAGGCGGTCGCCGCGCCGATGGCTCTGCTCGGGCCGATCGGCAGCGGCGGCGTGGGCCTGGCGCTCTTCGCCGCCGCGGGCTTCGGCACCGGCCTGGGCATCGTGGCCTCCAACATCCTGACCAGCACCTTCCGCCAGCGCTACTGCCCGGCCGAACTGTTCGGCAGGATCACCGCGAGCACGTCGGCGCTCAACTACGGCGCCGTCCCCCTCGGCGGGCTGCTCGGCGGCATGCTGGGCGATGCGGTAGGCGTACGCGAGACCCTGATGCTGATGGCTGTCGGCCAGCTCTTCTCGGTCGCCATCCTGCTGCTCGGCCCATTCCGTCCGCTACGCGACTTCCCCTCGACGCGGTAGAGCGAGGCGGTCCTGCCGTCGCGGGTTGCGAGCTCGATCAATTGGTTGCCCCGCATGCATAACGCCCGGCTTTCCCGTTCCGGGAGCGGAGATCGCGCCGTCGGTGAGATCCGGCCGTTTCTATCAGTGGGGCACATCCGAAACGCCTGAATTGCGATCACGACCCTGGACCCGACGGGGAAGAGCCCCGCACACTGGGTGAACCGCACGAAGGCCGCCCTGAACACCTTTGCCACCTCATGGGCGGCCGACATGAAAACAGATCAGGATCGAGTTGCGCCATATTCCCCGGCCAGCCCTTACCGAATGCGGGTCGCGGCCGGGCGCGAGGGATGAGGAGCAGCATGCCGAGGACGACGCCATTTACGAAGAGCGTCCGAGAACGGGCATTATCGGCGGCCCGAATCGGGTTCGTAGCGACGGTGGTCCTCGCCGTCATACTCGGATTCTGGGGCCTGGAGTCGTATTCGCACACCGCGTCCTACGACCTCGGCCGGAGCTTCTGGGATATCGCCTACTACGATCTGCAGCTCTTCGTCCTGGGCGCGGCACCACTCGACAACCCGGGACCGTTTCCCTGGCCGCTGCAGGTGGCCCGGTTCCTCGCGCCGGCCGCTACCATCTACGCCCTGTTCGAGGCGGGCCGGGCGGTGTTCGCGAGCGAGTGGCGGCGCCTGCGGCAGCGGCGCGTGACCGGGCACACGATCGTCGTCGGTGAGACGCCGATCGCCGACGCCATGGAGAACGGGCTGCGCCGCAACGGGCTGGTGCTGCGCGCCACCGCCGGGGACGCCGAATCGTTGCGCGACGCGGGCATCGCCGGTGCCAGGTTCGTCTACGCCTGCGCCGACGACCGCGACGACAGCAGCGTCAACGTGTTGGTCGCGGCGACCGCACGGCAACAGGCGCGCACGAAGAAGGCCGGCGACCTGAACGTGTACGCGCACGTCAGCGACCCCACGTACGCGCTCGCGCTGCGCGCCCGCCACCTGAGTCAGCCGGTCACCGGCGCCGACTTCTTCAACATCGACGAGCTCGCCGCCCGGGAACTGGTCCGGCAGGAGGCCGGCTCGTTCCGCGGCGGCGAGCCCCTCGTCGTCGTCGTGGGGCTCGGGCCGTTCGGGCAGGCGATCGTCGTCGAGCTGGCACGGATGTGGCAGGTATCGGCGCGCGCGGACGAAAAGCTCGTCGTGTTCCTCGTGGATCGCGACGCCGAGGCCGTCGCGAAGGATCTGCGGCGGCGCTGGGTGGCCGTCGCGGAAACGTGCGAGCTGAGACCGGTCGCCGGCCTCGCCTCGGTGTTCGACACACCGGCCGTGCCCGCTCCCCATCGCGTGTACCTGTGCCACGAGGCCGAGGAGGAGGCGGTGCGGGCGGCGCTCACCATGCCCGGCCTGTGGCGGGGCGGGGAGCGTTCGGTCGTCGTACGCCTGGACCGCCTGAGCGGTCTCGCCGGCGTGCTCGGCGGCGATGCGGGCAGCCTGCTTGACGACGTCGAGGGTCGGCTGCAGCCTGTCTGCGTGGGCGAATTCGTCGTCGGTGCCGACGCGGGCAGAGCAGAGCGGATCCACGAGGACATCTACGAGCGTCTGGCGCAACTGATCCATCACAACTATCTGCAGCACGAGCTGAAGAAGGGCAACGCCATGGGCAGCGCCCCGGCGATGGTTCCGTGGGAGGACCTCGCCGAGGACTACAGGCAGGCCAACCGAGCCCAAGCGCGGGACATAGGCAACAAGCTCGCCGCCGCCGGCTGTACGGTGGCGCCCCGCACCGGCACCGGGGTCGAGCTGGGCGACGACCCTCTGTTCGAGACGCTCGCCGAGCGGGAGCACGAGCGGTGGATGGCCGAGCGCACGGCGCAGGGATGGACGTGGGACGAGCAACGGGACGACGAGGCCAAGCACCACCCGAGCCTGGTTCCGTGGGAGAGACTGCCGGAGGAGGAGAAGGACAAGGACCGTGCCGTGATACGCGAGATGGGCGAGGTGCTCGCCCACTGCGGCCTCGAGATAGTCCGCCTCTCCCCACTGCGATGACGTCTGCGACCGCCCCGAACCGATTTCGCCAGGGCACGATCTAGCGCCGCCGTAGATCGCGGGCGCGGCACACCACCGTCCGGCAGATGGCGGCACCCGGCCGGCGAGCCGCCGCTGCCGGACAGTTGACGGAGCCGACCACGCTCGTCTTCACCGGGGCGAAGGACGGCATCCTGCCGTCGCGGCTTGCGCGGGGTCGCACATCGTCGCTGGTCACAGCCTCGACGAGACCGGTCGTCCGGCCTTGGGCATAACACCCCCGCCCTTATCACTGTATATCAGACTCGCGCATCTCATGAGGTGCCAGAAAGTGCTTCATACTTGCCCGTTGCGAACCGACCCGACGAACGATGGAGCACGGCAATTGCGTTACGTGATGGGTTTCGAGGAGATCGACGGGACGAATATCTCGGACGTCGGCGGAAAGGGTGCGCACCTGGGCGAGCTCTCCCGTATCGACGGCATCCGCGTGCCGGACGGCTTCTGCGTCACGACGGACGCCTTCCAGCGGGTCGTCGCCGAGGCGCCGTCGATCGACGCTCAGCTTGACCTGCTGTCGCGCCTGGAACCGGACGACCGCACGGCGATCCGAACCCTGAGCGCGGACATCCGTCGCACCGTCGAAGACGTCGCGGTTCCCGGCGATCTCGCGGCGGCGATCGGCGAATCGCTCGCCAGGCTCGGGGAGCACGCCTCCTACGCCGTACGTTCCAGCGCGACGGCCGAGGACCTGCCGACCGCGTCCTTCGCCGGCCAGCAGGACTCGTACCTGAACATCGTGGGCCTGGATGCGATCCTCCGGCACGTCCGGAGGTGCTGGGCCTCGCTGTTCACCGAACGGGCGGTGACCTACCGGTGCCGTAACGGCTTCGACCACCGGAGGATACGGATGGCCGTGGTCGTTCAGCGGATGGTGTTCCCGGACGCGGCCGGGGTCATGTTCACCGCGGACCCCGTGACCTCGAACCGGAAGATCGCCACCGTGGAAGCCGGTTGGGGGCTCGGCGAGGCGTTCGTCTCCGGCCTGGTCGCCGGAGACGTCTACACGGTGCGCGACGACCAGGTCGTGACCACAGCGGTCGCCACGAAGCCGCGGTTCGTCGAGGCGTCGCCGGGCGGTGGTACCCAGGAGGTGCCGGTCGAGCCGCAGCGGCAGACACAGCCGGCTCTGACGGAGGCACAAGTCGTGCGTCTCGTACGGCTGGGCCGGCGAATCGAAGCGCACTTCGGCCGGCCCCAGGACATCGAATGGTGCCTGACCGGCGACGAGTTCCACATCGTCCAGAGCCGGCCGATCACCACGCTGTTCCCGGTCCCCGCGACCGACGACCAGGACAACCACGTCTACGTCTCCGTCGGTCACCAGCAGATGATGACCGATGCGATGAAGCCGCTGGGACTGTCCCTGTGGCAGCTGACGACCCCACGGCCGATGCACGAGGCGGGCGGACGGCTGTTCGTCGACGTGGCCCCCGTCCTGGCGACGGCCGCGGGTCGCGCGCACCTCATCGGGACCCTGGGAAGGTCAGACCCGCTGATCCGGGACGCGCTGCAGACCGTCGTCGACCGCGGTGACTTCCTCCGCTCGCTTCCGGACGAAGCTTCCGGCGCCGCGCCCGCCGGTGACGCACCCGCCCCGATCGAGACCGATCCGGCCGTCGTCACCAAGCTGATCCGGCGCAGTCAGGCGTCCGTGGCCGCTCTGCGGCGCGAGATCCGGGATCTGTCCGGTCCGGCACTGCTCGATTTCATCCTGGCCGACATCGCCGAGCTGAAGCGCATCCTGTTCGATCCGCAGAGCTCTCAGGTGATCATGGCGGGCATGGAGGCGGCATGGTGGCTCAATGACCACCTCGAGGCGTGGCTGGGCGAGAGGAACGCGGCCGACGTGCTCACGCAATCCGTCCCCCACAACGTCACGTCGGAGATGGGGCTGGCGCTCCTCGACGTCGCGGACGCGATCCGGCCGCACGCGGACGTCGTGGCGTTCCTGCAACGCGTGGTGGACGAAGGCCGGGAGGGCGACGGCTTCCTGGACGAGCTGGCCGGGCTGTCCGGCGGACGGGAGGCACGTGACGCCATCCGGGGCTATCTCGACGAGTACGGCATGCGCTGCGCGGGCGAGATCGACATCACCAGGACGCGCTGGAGTGAGCAACCCGCCACGCTCGTTCCCGCCATCCTCGGCAACATCAAGAACTTCGAGCCGGGCGCCGGCAAGCGACGCTTCGAGCTAGGACTCCAAGAGTCACGGCAGAAGGAACAGGAACTGCTGACGCGCCTGCGCGCCCTGCCCGACGGGGAGCGGAAGGCCGCGGAGACCAAGCGGATGGTCGACCGCGTCCGCACCTTCGCCGGATACCGGGAGTACCCCAAGTACGGCATGGTCAGCCGCTACTTCGCCTACAAGCAGGCGTTGCTGCGGGAAGCCGATCGCCTCGTCCGGTCCGGCATCCTGCGCGAGAAGGACGACATCTTCTTCCTCCGGCTCGAGGAGTTGCGCGAAGTCGTGCGCACCCACGATGTGGACGCCGAACTCATCTTGAGAAGGCGGGACGAGTTCCGGTCGTACGAGGCGCTCACGCCGCCCCGGGTCCTCACCTCGGACGGCGAGGTCATCACCGGCCGGTATCGGCGCGACGACGCCCCGCCCGGCGCGCTGGCCGGCCTCCCGGTCTCGGCCGGCACCGTCGAAGGCCGTGCCCGTGTCGTGCTGGACATGGCGCGGGCCGACCTCGAGGCGGGCGACATCCTGGTCACCGCCTACACCGACCCCAGCTGGACCCCCCTGTTCGTCACCGTCGCAGGACTGGTGACGGAGGTCGGCGGCCTCATGGCGCACGGGGCGGTGATCGCACGGGAGTACGGCCTGCCGGCCGTCGTGGGGGTGGAGCAGGCCACCCGGTTGATCCGGGACGGGCAGCGGATCCGCGTCCACGGCACCGACGGGTACGTCGAGATCCTCGACTGAGCCGTCGCGACAGACCCCGAATTCCACGATGGAGTCCTTTTCATCACCGGCAGCGGTCGTCTCCCCGGCTCGCGGGACGAAACGGCCTGCGGGATGGCGGGAGCACGTAGGGGGCAGCGGAGCGTCGGCAGCGGCTTGCACGATTTCAGGGCCATGATGCGCGTTTTTAGAAGGCTCGGATGCGTGAGCGCGGTCGACGTCCTTCTGCCCCCGCGACCACCGGGGCCGATGACGTTTCGATGCAGGGCGGCCGTTGCCGCCTGCGCGCGACACGATGCCCCAGCGACAGATATGACCGGGCCAATCCCGACCTCTCACGCAAAAGCGTCCTCGTCGCCGCAAAGCGGATCAACACGCGGAATCTGGGCCAGAACCGATACTGGAGCGCCGCCGTCACCGCCCGCGGAAAACCGCGCACGAAAACGTACGCCGCCAGGTCTCGATGGAAACATCCCCGCGGAACGCGTGCTTTTCAGTGGAACGCCGAGAAGCCTCACGCGATTATCCGATTGACAGGGCGTCGGAGTGGGGGAGATCGATGGAAGTGCTGCTCGGCAACAGACCCGTCTTCGCCAGCACCGACCTCGACGAGGTCCGTGACGAGGTGGCGAGGGTCTTCTGCCCGCATCGGCTGGACCTGACCGGCGCGGCGTCCCTGCTGTCGGCGCGGTTCAACTCCGTCCGGCTCGGCTCGGTCCGGATCAGCTACCTCGACTACGGGGCCGACGTCCGCATCGAACCCGGCGACCTCGGCACCTTCTTCCTGGTGATGATCCCGCTGGCCGGGCGCAGCCTGATCCGCAGCGGGAGCCAGGAGGTCGTCTCCACCCCGGCGACGGCGAGCCTTGCCTCGCCGACGCAGCATCTCGACATGCGATGGGCGGCGGGCACCCCCAAGTTGATCGTCAAGTTCGAGCGCACGGCGGTCGAGCGCTCGCTGGAGCAGATGCTCGGCGAGCCGCTCGACCGGCCGGTCGTCTTAGACCTGGGCGTGGATCTGACCGCGGGATGGACGCGCGCCTGGCGGGCGATGGCCGACCTGATCGTCCGCGAGGCCGAGCACGACGACGGGCTCACCGCGCAGCCGCTGGCCATCGCCCACCTGGAGAACGCGCTGCTCACCTCCCTGCTCACGATGCAGCCCTCCAACTACCGGGAACGGCTGACGGCGCCTCGGCCCCCCGTGCTTCCCAAGGTGGTGCGCCGGGCGTTGGAGTTCATCGAGCAGCACGCCCACCTTCCGATCACCACCGAGGACGTCGCGCGGGCCGTGGCGGTCAGCGGCCGCTCGCTCCAGGAGGGCTTCCGCGTCCACGTGGGCCGCACGCCGATGGCGCAGCTCAGGGAGGTACGGCTGACCAAGGCGCACGAGGAGCTCGCCGCCGGGGATCCGGCCCGCCACACCGTCACGAGCGTCGCCGCCCGCTGGGGCTTCCTCCACCAGGGCCGGTTCGCCGCGCTCTATCGCCAGAAGTACGGCCGGCACCCGTCGGAGACCCTCAGACGCGGCTGAGGCGAATCCCGCGCCAGATGGACGGAACCCGCGCTGAGCGGATGGATCACCGGGCCGCTTCGGCCGTAATTTCCTGCTGAGAGCTCAACTTTCAGCGAAAGGAAACATCCTCATGCGCAGAGTCCTCGTCGTCGGCGCCGGTCAGGCGGGCCTGCACCTGGCCATCGGCCTGCTGCAGAACGGCTACGACGTCACAGTGGTCTCCAACCGCACCCCCGACTCGATTCGCGACGGCCGGGTGATGTCGGGCCAGTGCATGTTCGGCACCGCCCGGGCGCACGAGCACACGCTCGGCCTGGACTGGTGGGCGGACGCCTGCCCGCCCATCGAGGGCATCGAGTTATCCGTCCCGAGCCCCGCGGGCGGCAAGGCTCTCGGCTGGGCGGCCCGGCTGAGGACTCCCGCCCTCTCGGTCGACCAGCGGGTGAAGATGCCGGCCTGGCTGGACGAGGTCGAACGGCTCGGCGGCAAGCTCGTCATCCACGACGCCGGTCCGGAGGATCTGGAGACCTACGCGACCCAGTACGACCTGGTTCTGGTCGCCGCGGGGAAGGGAGCGATCTCCTCGCTGTTCGAGCGGGACGCGGCGCGCTCGCCGTACAGCACCCCGCAGCGAGCGCTGGCGCTCACCTACGTCAACGGTCTCGCCCCCCGGCCCGAGTATTCCGCGGTCTGCTTCAACCTGCTGCCCGGCGTCGGCGAGTACTTCGTCTTCCCCGCCCTGACGCACAGCGGCCCGTGCGAGATCATGGTGTTCGAGGGTGTGCCGGGCGGGCCGATGGACTGCTGGGGCGATGTGCGCGGCCCCGCCGAGCACCTGGCGCGCAGCCGCCGGATCCTGGAGAGCTTCTTCCCCTGGGAGGCGGAACGCTGCTCCGGCATCGAACTCACCGACGCCAACGGGGTGCTGACCGGACGCTTCAGCCCCACCGTGCGCCACCCGGTCGCCATCCTGCCGTCGGGCGCGCCGGTGCTCGGGGTCGCCGACGTGGTGGTGCTCAACGACCCGATCACCGGGCAGGGCAGCAACAACGCCGCCAAGTGCGCCGCCACCTACCTCCAGGCCATCCTGGAGCGCGGCGAGCAGCCGTTCGACGCGGCCTGGATGCGGCAGACCTTCGATCGCTTCTGGGCGCAGGCCCAGCACGTCACCCGCTGGACCAACGCGCTGCTGGCCCCGGCCGAACCACACTACCTGGCGCTCCTGGGCGCCGCCGGCCAGGTGCCGGAGATCGCCTCCCGCTTCGTCAACGGCTTCGACGACCCCACCGACTACGCCGAGTGGTTCATGGACGCCGACAAGGCACAGGCCTACCTCGCCCGGGTCGCGTCATGAGATCGCTGCGCGACGCGTTGGGGCAGTTCGCGACCGGGGTCGCGGTGGTCACCACCGCGACCGCGAGCGGGGAGCGGGCAGGGGTGACGGTGAACTCCTTCAGCTCGGTCTCGCTCGATCCGCCACTGGTGCTGTGGTGCCTGTCGGACCGCGCTCCCAGCGCGCCCGTCTTCCTGCGCGCGGGGCGTTTCGCGGTCAACATCCTGGCCGCCGGCCAGGACGAGCTGTCGCGGCGATTCGCGACACCGGCGCCGGACAAGTTCGCCGGCGTGGACGTGCTCGCGACCCCCACGGGGCTGCCCATGCTCGCCGGAACCCTGGCCACCTTCTCCTGCCGTACGGTGACCGTCCACGCCGGCGGCGACCACCACATCTTCGTCGGCGAGGTGGAGCACCACCAGCGGTCAGGAGGGGAACCGCTGCTCTTCCACTGCGGCCGCTACCGCGAGTTCGCCTCCTCCCGGGATGGTGAGGAGCGAACGGGCCCCTTCCGCCTCCCGGAAGCCCGGCACCACGGCCCCTCGGGGGCCGGGGCGCCGCGACGTCAGCAGGCGGCGAGGATCAGGACCTCGTGGTCGGGACCCAGTAGCGACGCTTCTGCTCGGTGACGTCGAGCAACCGTCCGCCGTTGGCTTCGATGACCCGTTGTGAGGCGATATTGGTCTTGTCGCACATGACCAAAGCCTCGGAGATGCCCAGGGACCGGGCGATCGGCAGCGCCGCGGCGAGCATCGCCGTCGCGTGACCCCGGCGGCGTGCGCTGGGACGGACGTCATAGCCGATGTGGCCGCCGACCTTCTCCAGTGCCGGAGTGAGCCGGTGCCGGATGGCCAGCCTTCCCAGGAATTGCTCGCCGTCGACCCACCACAGGGTGGTCATCGGCACGAACCCGGGGCGTACCCCCGACGGGTTCCGCTCGTCGACCACGCGCGCGGTGTACGCCTCGAAGGCCGCCGGGTCCACCAGAGCCTGCGGGTCGACATCGTCGACGAACCAGGGAACCGGATAGTCATGGTCGGCACGGAACTCGGCCACCGCGGCCAGAAACGACGTCAGCAACCCGCCGACCGGGTCGATGAACTGCGGCATGACGACCATGATGCCCGCGAGGGTGGGCGGTGCAAGGTGTCGGCCCTTCACCGGTACAGCTGCATGGTGCACATCGATCGTGATATCTCGCCGGAATGACAAGAAGTGGGACGGCACTGAGCGCCCTGGGCTTGCTGCTGGACAGGTCGCTCGTACAGATCGCGGAGGCGTCGGCGGACGCACGGACCTACGACCGGCAGACGATCCACCAGGTCGCGGACGTGTGGGACAACAACACTCTCCCGCTGTTCCATGCCGCGATCGCCCTCACCTCCGTCGGGCGGGAACGCCGCGCCCGCGCCGCCCTCGCCTGGATGGCCGGGCTCGGGCCGGAGCGGCGGGCCTGGATGGTCGAGCGGGCCGAGGCGGCAGGGCATCCGCTGGAGCGCTTCCTGCCGCCTCCGGTCGCGGAGCCTCCGCACATAAGGGATTCTCTGGGGCTCGTAATGCCGGCGTTCAGGTCGCTGACCGCCGAGGCCGCGCTCGAACTCGGAACCGACTACGACCTGGCCGCCGCCGAGGTCCGCACCCTACTGCTCGAACGTGCCGGCACACGACTGACCGGGTCACTCGTCCTGGCCGCCCCGCGCCGCTACGACACCGGCCCGCAGGCGGGAGAACCGCCCACGTTGAGCCTGTGGCTGGACGATGTCACCGGCGTACGCTTCGACTCCGACGACCGGATGGGCGTCGCCCTGCACAGCGGGGCGGAGGGGACAGTCATCGGTGTCGGCGCAAGCGGAAAGCTGTCCGCCACCAGCGGCACCGTGTACCCCGATGACCGATCCTGGCATCTCTCCACCGCCGGCCGGGCCGCCGATCAGCGGGCCCCACCCCGTGAGGAACGAAACCACCGCGCACCCGAGCGACGGCGGCCATACCGACAGGGCGCGGCCCTGGTCGCCGGAATCCTGCACAGCGTCGTCGTATCATCCGCGAGGAGCGACTCCCGGACACCACCACAGCATGGATCGAAGGAATCACCACACCAGAGGCACAGCCTCCGCCGCTCGTCACGGCATGGGATCTCGGCCTGCCCCCCGGAGGGCGAGCTCCGGCTCGCCACGTACACGGCCGCACACACCCGTCACCAGGCGCCGCAGGACCCCGTCGCCGTCATAGTTCTGGCCCACACCGAACAGGACGCCCCGAAGCGGCCTTGGCGACTCCGCGCTCTCAAGGTCGACGGTGTGAGCCGGTTCCGATTGCGGGCCGATGCCTTCGAGGGCCCACACGAATTGCGGAAAGTCAGGGAGACACTCGGCGTGGAGTCCCTGAAACTCGGCCGCGAGGCCCTCTATGTGAAAGCCCCACAAGATGTGCCGGCCACATGAGCGGCCGCTGCACTGCCTCGGTGATGCGCCCGCCGAGAGGGTTCGGCCTTCCACCGAAACCCACGCGAGGTGCCGTAACCGGACCCGCGTGATCCACATAGGCATTCGGTACTGCGACGAAGACAGGCGGACGGCGTGCAGGGCGAGTTGTCGCGCGCGGTGGAGAAACTCCGGGACGAGGCGCAGCGCAACGGCAACGCCAACTCGAACGAGCATGCAGCAGGCGGGCGAACGGACAACACGCTCGCCCGCCAACGCTCTTCGTCATGACCGCGTGAGGGGTCGGGTCTCCACTGCGCCGGTGACCGCCAGGTGGCGGCGGCGGCTCGGCATCATCATGGTCGGGTGGGAGACGCTCCAGGCCGCGCTAGCGCAGATCATCTCCTTGATGCGGGCGGCGGTCCGGCCCGTGAAGACGGTGGACGTGACCTGATCGTCGGGGGTCACGCGCTGGATGATCCCATCGCGGCGTCCGAGGCTGATGCACTGCACGGAGTAGCCGATCGTGGTCTTGGGCACCTTGCGACCGGTCAGGCGCGCGGCGATGACGTCGGCTGCCAGCCACGCCATCGGGTTTGCCGAGGCGCAGGACATCCGCAGCGGCTTGCCACCCGCCCCTTCGGCGAGCGCGGCGTCGCCGACGGCGTACACATCGGGGTGCGAGACCGATCGCATGCTGGCGTCGACGACGATCCGGCCGCTGTCGGACACCTCGAGGGTGGTGGCGGCCGCGATCGGGTGCACGGTGAAACCCGCGGTCCATACGGTCACCTGGGCGCCGATCTTGCTGCCTGCACCGGTGATCACGCCGTCCGCTTCGACGCGCGTGATGTCGGTGTGGTCGTGGACCGTGATCCCGAGCCGGTCCAAGGCGCCGCGCAAGTGGCGCTGGGCCTTGTCGCTGAGCCAGCCGCCGACGCGGCTGTGCGCGGCGATCGCGACCTCAAGGTCCGGGTGGGCTTCGGCGATCTCGGTGGCCGCCTCGATGCCGGTCAGGCCACCGCCCACGATCAGCACGGTCCCACCGGGCTTCACCTCGCTCAGGCGCGCCCGCAGCCGGAAAGCGGCCTGCTTGCCGGCCACGTTGTAGGCGTGCTCCGCGACACCAGGGACGCCCTGATCGGCGATGACGCTGCCCAGGGCGTACACGAGGGTGTCGTAGGCGAGGGTCTCACCGCCGAGATCGACGGTCTTGCCGTCCACATCGACAGCGGTGACCCGCGCGGTCCGGACCTGTACGCCGGTGCCCGCGAAGAGGTCGCGCAGCGGGCGAGGCCGCAGATCCTGCCCGCTCGCGAGCTGGTGCATGCGGACCCGTTCGACGAACTCCGGGTCGCCGTTGACCAGGGTGATCTCGACATCGTCGCGGTGCAGCCGCTTGGCGAGGCGACCGGCGGTGTTGGCTCCGGCGTATCCGGCCCCCAGGACGACGATGCGGTGCTTCATGGCTCGCTCCTATCTGGTTGCTTGCACCTCCTGAACCGGACAGGCGCGCGATCCCTGACAGGGGCGAGATGTGATGTAGGTCACCAAGTCGTCGGGACCGGGTGATGAGGTCCAGCGGCCGCCCACTGGCACGCGACGCGCTGAAGTTTGTCGGGCTTGACCTCGATGTGAGTCGAGGCGATGCATGGCATGACGGTCAGGGCCGGGGGCCGTCGCAGGAGACGTCCTTGGCCGGCAGGGTTCCCTTGCTCAGGAACGCGACGGTGGCCTTGTCGGCGCAGGTCGAGCCGGTGCCGTAGACGAAGTGGCCGCCGTGCTCGACACCGAGGAAGCCGGCGCGGTCACCCAGGGCCCTGCGCATTCCCCGGCCCGCGGCCCACGGTGTGGCGTTGTCGCGGCGGTTCTGCAGGATCAGGATGTTACGCGGACCGTGCGAGGTGACCTTGACCACCGGCTCGATCGGCTTCTGCGACCAGAACGCGCACGGCAGGATGTTGTTGGGCATGCCCGCGCTCAGCGGGTACTTCGCGCGGGCGGCCGCGGTGGCGTCGGCATAGGAGTCCACCTCTCGCGACCAGGTGGTGTCCCCGCAGAGCATGGCCAGGACCATGGTGGCCTGGTTGTCCGCCGGCACGCCCTTCGCAGCCGGGGTGTCGGCGAGAATCTGCCGGAGCACGGCGACGTCCGCGTCCGCCGGGGCCTTGCCGGCGGACAGGTCGGCCGCCGCCTTCCAGAATTGGGTGAGCGGGGCGAGCATCTCGTTGCGCTGCAACATCTGGTACGTGACGCCGCGCAGCAGCGCACCACTGATGGCCACCGGTGTGCCCGGCATCATGGCCGGCTTCCGGTCGAGGCGGTCGGCCAGCGCGAGGAAGGAGTCCGTGACCTCGTCGGCGGTGCCGCCCAGCCCGAGGTCGGCGTCGTCCGCCGCGGCCACGCGGGCGGCGTCCGGGAACCGGTCGTTCATGCCCTGGTTCCAGGTGTTCAGCATCTTCGCCCACACCTTGCCCGGGTCGACGTTGCCCTCCAGCACCATCCGGTCGGTGTTGCGGGGGAACAGCGAGGCGTAGACCGCGCCGAGGTAGGTGCCGAAGGACTGGCCCCAGTAGGAGATCTTCCGCGCCCCGAGCGCCTGGCGGATGCGATCCATGTCGCGCGCCGTGTTCGCGCTGTTGAAGAAGCGGAGCTTGTCACCGATCGTGGCGCACTGCCGGGCGACGGCGCGCGCGGTGGTGACGTTGCCCTCGATCGAGCCGCCGGCGCCGGGGTAGGGGAAGATGGTGAGAAGGCTGGAGCCGGACAGACCGCAGCTCATCGGGGTGCTGTGGCCGACGCCGCGGGCGTCGAACCCGATCAGGTCGTAGGAGTCCAGCACCCCCTTCGGGAGCGTGAGTGCCATCTGGCCGGGCATGTCCAGGCCCTGCAGCCCTGGACCACCCGGGTTGAACAGCAGGTCGCCGCGCTTCTTGCCGTGCTTGGCGGTGGCGATCCTGGAGACCGCGACGGTGATGGTCTGTCCGTCGGGGCGGCGGTAGTCCAGAGGCACCTTGACCGTGCCGCAGGTTTGCCTGGGGTCCCGTTCGGCACCCGGCGCGAGTTCCGGGCACTTACCCCACTTGATCGAAGTCTGGACGTGACCGGCGGTCGCCATGGCCCTGGCGCCGGCCGGCTGTCCGCCGATCACTGCCCCCGCTGCCGCGACCGTGGTCAGGGCGCCGGCGACGACGACGCGTACGCGGATGGTGTTTCCCATGGTGCTGTCCTCCGAATTACCGATATGCCGCGATCTGCTTCGCGGTTGACTGTGGTTGTCGGCCGCTGATGAGAAAGCTAGGAGTGGAGGGCGCTGTCCCGAATCACTGCGTTGCGGACATTCCGTGTAGCTCACATGAGGGACAAGCGCGGCAACTCGGGGATCAGAGATCGCTAGGCTCTGAGCCATGTCGGGGACCTGGGTCAGCGACCGCTTGCGGAGGCTGCGAGAGGTGTGGCGCGTCTACGACGCCAGGGTGTGGGACCGGTGGCTGGCCGTCGTGTCCACCGGGCTGGCGTTCGTGCCGGCCTTGTCGATCATGAGCGTCCAGTTCGGCAACCTGTCGGGACGCCCGGCCGACGCGTTCCAGATCGTCCTGATCCTGGCCCAGACGGTGCCTCTGGCCGTACGCACCCGATGGCCCGCCGCGTGTCTGGCGATCAACGGCACGGCTTTCGTGATCCACGAGACGCTCGGCTACCCGATGCAGTTCGGCACCGTGACGGTGTACATCGCGATCTACTCGGTCGGCGCGCACCAGGAGCGGTTCCGGCGCGTCATCGCCGTCGTGGCATCGGCCGCGTACGTCGTGCTGTGCGTGGCCATAATCCTGCTCGGCTCACCGGTTCTGCAGAGCGACTTCCTGGTGTTCTACCTGCTTTTCGCCGCGTGCTGGCTGGGCGGCGCCTTCGTACGCGGGCAGCGGCTCCAGGAGGCCGAGCGACGGCGGCTCGCCACCGAGGCCGCGGCCGCCGCCGAGCGGGCGCGCATCGCGCGGGAGCTGCACGACGTGGTGACCCACCACGTCACCGCCATCGTCGTGCAGGCCGACGCCACGCAGTTCGTGGCCACGTCGCCGGAGCGCGTGGTCACGGCACTGTCCACGATCGGCGGCGCCGGCCGCCGAGCCCTGGCCGAACTGCGGTATCTGCTGGACGTGCTGGAGGCGACCGGAGAGTCGGCCACGCCCGCCTTGGGCAGCGTGCGAGACCTGGTCGAACAGACCCGAAGCGGCGGCCAGCCGATCGAACTGGTGGAGGACGGCGACCAGCCCTCGCTCCCGGTCGGCGTGGGGCTGGCCGTGTACCGGGTGGTGCAGGAGGGCCTGACGAACGCCGTCAAGTACGCCGAAGGCCGCCCCACCACCGTTCGCATCGGCTACCGGGACGACCGCGTGGAAGTCGAGGTGACGAACGCCGCCGCCGCGGTCCCGGTCGGCGCGAGAAGCAGTCTCTCCGGCGGCCGCGGCCTGGCCGGACTGCGCGACCGGATAGGCGCGCTGGGCGGCGAGCTGGCCGCGGCCGAGCAACCGGACGGCGGTTTCCGAGTCTCCGCGTCGATCCCCGTAGGCGGTACCGAATGACCATCCGTGTCGTGATCTGCGATGACCAGGAGGTCGTCCGTACCGGCTACATGACGGCCTTCGACGCGCAGCCGGACATGGCGGTGGTCGGCGTGGCCGCCGACGGCGCGGCCGCGGTCGAGGCGGTCACCAGGCTGAAGCCCGACGTGGTGGTCATGGACATCCACATGCCGCTGATGGACGGCATCGAGGTGACGAGGCGCGTCGCCGGCCCCGGTGTCGTGGCGCCACCGAAGGTACTGGTGGTGACCACGTTCAACGTGGACAAGTACGTCTACGAAGCCCTGCGCGCCGGAGCCAGCGGCTTCCTTCTGAAGGACGCCCCTCTACTGGATCTGGTGAACGGCGTCCGCACCGTCGCCCGCGGAGAGTCCCTGCTGTCCCCCACCGTGACCCGTACCCTGATAGGTCGCTTCGCCGACCGCCTCCGCCTGGCCGTCCCCACCCCCGACGAGGATCCGCTGGCCGTCCTGGCTCCCCGCGAACGCGAGGTACTGCGGCTGATCGCCCGTGGCCTCTCCAACGCCGAGATAGCCGCGGAACTGGTGATCAGCTTCGAGACCGTCCGAACCTACGTCTCCCGGATCCTCACCAAACTGGACCTACGCGACCGCGTGCAAGCCGTGGTCTTCGCCTACCGCACGGGCTTCGCCGACGACGACCGCTGAAGCCTTTTCGAGCCGTACGAGCAAGATCCCCACGGACCGGGCACATGACGGGCACGGAAGCTCACCGACGTCATGAACGGCAAGATCACGCAGGTCCTACGACCGAGGCGAGTGGTCACTGAGCAAGATCGATTGCGTTCGCTAATGGCACGTTAATGGCACGAGCCCCGTTTTCCCTGAGGGAGACGGGGCTCTTTTCGCAGGTGGGCGGTACTGGGTTCGAACCAGTGACCCCTCGCTTGTAAGTCAACCCAGGAAGGGGCGGGACCAGCACCAGTACCCGCCCTGACCTGGGCCTACGGTTCACTCTTGTCCACCGCCGTCCGGGCTCGTCCATGGCGATTGTCACCCAGATAGTCACTAAGACGGTAGCGTCCGTGATCAGCCGGGCAGCAGCGTGAAGGCCTCGATGTGGTGTGGGCGCACGATTCGGAAGTGCCGCTGGTCGACTGTCGCGACCTCCCTCAGCCCCAGACGCTCAGCGATCGCGACAACGGCGGCGTCCACCAGTCCGAGAGGGAGATCGACGTACCTCTCGACGAGTTCCGCCATACGAGGAAGGTCCTCGTCCTCCAGCTCGGCTACATTGAAGCCGCTGCCACCGAACGACTTCAGGAACGTGACCTCGGCATGCGGGCCGACACGCGACTCCAGGAGATAACCGACTTCTCCCATGACCGGGGACGGCACGAGCAGCGGTCCCTCCGCCTGGCGGAGCAGCTTGAGACATGCCTGGTGGTGCTTGTCCTTGGCATTGCCGACAGCAAGAAGGACGCCGGTGTCGCACAGGAGCACGTCAGCGGCCCATCTCGGAACGCAGGATCTCCTCATGCCGTTCCGCGAGATCCGGTTCAGCCTCGAACGACCCGAAGAACGGAAGGTCACGCTCCGCCGGGGCAGGCTCGTCCAGACGGCCACGGATCAACTCCAGAGCCGGGCGTAGCTCCGACTCCGGCAACTGGTCCACGAGATAGTGCAACTCCTCGCGCATGGCGCTCATACCCAAGAGTGTAGGTCCAGGCTGTGCCCGTATCGGGTGCGATCATCACGATCGCTCTCAGCTCTTCGTGGGCGACGCGCCGTTTCCTCCGGTGTCGTCCGGAGTTGTCGAGAGCGTGTCATCGGGGATCGCTGTAGAAAGTTGTAACGCCAGGTCATTTCGGTCGTAGTTACAAAAGACCCTGCTCAATTGGTGGATGAGAAACCAACGGGAATCAGGGTCGAGCCCGGTCAGGAACAGGTTGATGAGTTCGGCAATCGCCGCTTCACCCGGCCTCTGTGCGCCGGTTCCTGATGGAGGAGCGATCAGGGCGACGGCACGTTCAATATCGTCGGCGTGTTTCGCCAGTTCGATCAGGCGATTCGGGTCAGTACCGAGCCACCAGAGCCGGGCGGTGTGAGCATCACGAAGCACGGTGTCCCGAAAGGTCGCGAGACGTTCGACCTCGCCTTGCTGCCGCATGACCTCCAGGTCCCTGGCACGCGCCTGCCGAGCGAACTCGACGTCCTCGGGGTCGACGGCGAGTGTCGCCTGGGCATGATGAGGGCCGGCATGTGTTCGTAAGCGGCGCAGTTCCATATCGAGAGCGCTTTCCGCCTCCTCTCGATGGAGAACCGAGAACGACCTAGTTACATCCCTGGCGGCGGCGACGAGTTGATCACACGCTGACACAAGGGTCTCGTCGGGCAGCGCCGTTCCCTCCGGCAGGCGCCAGGAGACAGTAATTCGGGTGCGGAACGATACGTTCCTCCGATCGCTGGGTAACACCAGTTCGAGCGTGCGGGAGTAGGTGGTGAAGGAGGGTTGCGGTACCGGCCCGCGCAGAAGCTCACTCAGCCAGTCTCGGAGCCCCACTTGTCACCTCCTCCCGGCCGTACGCGGCCGTGGGTGCGATCCCGGGAGTGAGCGGATCGACTTCGGCGATCTCTCGCGACAGTTCGACGCAGAACCCCTCACGATCCACGCCGTCCAAGGGAGCCGAATTCGCCCAGTGCCAGACCAGGCGGATGAACATGCTCGTGTCCCGGCTGGTCCGGCAGGCCGCGAGCAGCACCGTGCGGACGACACCGCTGTCTGCGGTGCCGCTGACAGCGTGCTCCAGCCAGGCGACGGCCGCGGCCTTTGCCACCCCGGCGGTGTCGGGGTCGCGCAGGCTCATCCGCCAGCCGTCCGCGATGAGACCGATCTGTCGCTCGTCCCGACCCGAGTCTCGTATGAGCAGCAGGCGGCCGTCGTCGAGGCGGTGACCGGCCAGAGCGGCGAAGGCTCGCAGCCCGGTACTGCGGGCGGGCTCCACGCTCTGTATCCATCCGATGATCTCGGTCAGCACGCGGACGAGCAGGCGCGGCCGGGTAGCCAGCCGCGTGATCGCGTCGACAACCGCTTTACGGACACTTCCCGTGCCGAACCGGGCGAGATTACGGAGACGGGTCAGCGCGGCCCGATCGAACCCCTCCTCGGCCATCTGCCCGCCGCAGACCTCCGCGATGACCAGGTGCAGGGGTTCGCGTTCCTGGCCTGGCACCCGCGCCCACCTATACATTCTGTCGCGTACGACACGTCCGAGGCTGTCGCTCATGGCCCCCGCCGTGAGGAGCATCGCCGCACGGTCCGCAGCGTTCGCGGCCCACTCCTGCACCGTTTCCAAGACGAGTTCGGGGCGGCCGTCGCGTAGGGCCAGGTTGAAGATGACCTCGGCAGGTCGTTCGTCCGGTAGTTCCCTGAGCCAGGTGATCAACTGGTTCTGGAAGAACGGCCGGTCCCGCCACACGTAGTCCAATACGGCGGCACCGTACCGGTAACGAGTGAAGTGGATCAGCCCCTTCTCGTCTCTGTCGGCACCGACGTCGTTCAGGTGCTGGGCGATACCCGGACCAATCAGCCCACGCCCGGGGAGGTAGGACGTGCCGGTGAGAGCGCAGAGCCGGTCGGCCGCGTCGAAGACCCTCTCCGGAGGTCCACCCTCCAGCGCGGCAACCGACAGCAGCAGAGCGCGTTTGTACCCGTCCTGCGGAAAACCCGTCTGCTGGAACCAGGCGCTCAGGTCTTTCTCCCAGTTCCAGTAAGCCGACAGAACCTCTTCGACCGCGTCGTCCTCCGGCGTCGGATGCCTCGACTCGTAGACATGCTCGGCCAAAGACACGGCGTCTGCCGGTGAGGCGTCGGCCAGCACTTCGACGACCCGGACATGCGTCGCCCACGCCTTGGCCAGTTCCCGCGGGTACTCGTGGCGCACGGTCAGATACGCCTCGAACACCCGCCCCGCGTCGCTGGCCGTGAGTTTCACCATGGCAAGCCCGGCCACGAGGTCGAGCGCCTTCCGCTCCTGATCGGCCGCGACCACGATGAGGTAGGAGCCCGCCTCCTGCAGACGTGCGACGTAATCCGGCACCGCCCTGCCTATGGCGGGGATGAGATCCTGCTCGGTGTCCTGCAGATTGAGCAGGTAGGCTCGCCTCTTCTCGGCGTACAGCGATGCCTGGACGTTCTCCTCGTCGAGGGTCAGCCACTCCGGGGTCACGCCCAGCTCGACCGCCACGTTGACGGCGGTGATGCGCCGGCCGGTCCCCGGCTCGGCACACAAGATAACCGCTCCGGTCTCGCGCGCTGCCATCACAGCCTCTGAGAAGCTGCGGTCCTCTGGTCGCACGTAGACCGCACGCATTCGCTCGATGTCCTGCTGGCCAAGCCTGCGTGGCCGGATCCATCTGCTGGTGAAGACGAACTGGCCGTGAAAGGTGCTGTTGATGAAGGCGGCCTGCGGCGTCATCGTGTCGCCTTCCATGATCATCGCTCTCCGAAGTGAAAGTCGCCGTGGAAAGTCCCGTCGGTGAAAGCCTGCTCGACCCGTTCGTTGAACACGGGACCGCCTCGCCCATGCCGCCCGCGGTCTTCTGGCGTACGGACGCCCGCTTCGGCGGCTTCGGACTCCGTCTCACGAAAAGTGAGGCGTGGCACATAGATCCACGCCTCCTCCTGGAAGCCCTTTCCCGGCACCTCCGCTGTCACCCGCCGAAACTGGCTCTCATGGACACCCGTGTAACCACCCAGCACCGCGTCCTGAAAGACACGCTGGGAAACGATCGCCCCGACGAGCGTGACGTCGGGGTCCGTAGCGGCCATGATCTCCTTCAACTGCTTCGAGTCGAGCAATCGGAACGTGTCATTGGTGGTCCTGCCGATGCGATCGCGCTCCGGGTCGCCCCGGTCATGGGCCGGTCCCACGTTGATGCTCACTCGCAGCCTCATCGTGAGTTTCCGGTCAGCCGAGCGAAGAGCCGGCCCGTTCTCCCACAGCGTGGCCTGGAGGCTGTCGAGGAAGGGGTGAATCAGGAAGGGCAGTTGTTCCGGGGCGACACCGAAGACATACGCGTCGCCGGGCTTGTCAGGGAAACGCTTCTCTCGCCATATGCGCTCGTGGCCGCAGTCGATAAACGCCTGCTGGAGGACGTCGGGGATCATCTTGCTCAACTCGGGAAGGTGTCTATCTCGGTTGCCGGTGAACCTGACGACATCCACGGCGAGCAGCCCGCGGTAGGGCGGCAGGGGATGGCTGTGCGAAAGGGGGAGCATAACGCTGTCTCCTCGTTTGGTCCCATCATGGAGTCGGCTCCACCATGCCGGTCATCTCCTGAGCGAACTGTCCAGAACTAGACGTTCAGAGGAAGCCGCCGCCTGTAGCGCGTTGAGGTCCCGGATTACGATTCGCTGCCTGTACGTCTCCACTGACCCCGTGCGTCGGAGCGTGGCCAGTTCCGCCGCCACCGCCGACCTCGACAACCCTGTCGCCGCCGCCAAATCGGACTGGGACAGGCGAACCTCCAGCCCGGTCGCCAGCCGGATCAGAGTACGTGCCACGAGCACCGGGGCGGGCAGTCCCGCGAGCTCCGCCCGGATGGCCTCGCCCTCACGCAGACGCTGAATCGCGCGGCGGATCAGAATGCCATGCAGATTGAATGTGCGCACGATCTCGTGGAACCGCGCGGCCGTGACCGCATGGGCCAGGCATGACGTCAACGCCGAGACCGTTGCCGACCGCTCACCGCCGTCCAGAACGGCCATCTCTCCAAGTAAATCTCCCGGCCCACGAACGGCTAGCAGCAGCTCACCACCGTCCGGCTTCGAGCCGGGTCACCTTGACGTGACCGTACGCCAACAG
Organism: Microbispora sp. NPDC049633; assembly: GCF_040675265.1. Classification (NCBI taxonomy): domain Bacteria; kingdom Bacillati; phylum Actinomycetota; class Actinomycetes; order Streptosporangiales; family Streptosporangiaceae; genus Microbispora; species Microbispora sp. NPDC049633. The sequence goes on along the minus strand of NZ_JBFAOO010000010.1, from coordinate 8,076 downwards.
GAGCACATGAGTCCCGTCCGCACCCTGGTGTAACAGCACCTCCCCTGGCTTGTAGCGGCGAAGCACGCCTTCCTCGGTCAGAGTGCGCCAGACGGATCGAGGAAAGGAGCACATGGTTCATGGGTATGCCAGGGCGAGGACTTTGGCAACCAGGAAGCGCTACAGGAACAGTTGAGCCGCCGAAGAACCGATTGTCGCCACAACGGATACCAGTAGCAGCCAGAACCCCCACCGGATCAGCGTGTACTTCTTCACTACGATCATACTGACAACGCGGATCTGCTCGGCCAGAGCGCTCAGGTCACCATCACTGTCAGACCTACGAAGTGCGTCGGTCATCTCCGCTGCTGATTTGTACCTTCGAACATCACCGAAATAGGTAATACCGAAGGGCCGATTTGTAAGACGTGGATAAACTGCATTTGCCAGGCAGAAAAGGGCGCCCAACGCGCAGGCCGCCCCGCACCACCAAAGCCATCGCACTCCGGGGTGCAACATCAACGGCGACCAGTTCCCTGCGAGGAACCCACCTGTCACCGCTCCGATGCCAACCCCAGCCACACCGAGCAGCACCTGTGCCTTCATGTCCGCGCGGTTCAGCTCCTCCCGAGCCTCACCGAACAGCCGGGTGGCATGCACAAGCGCCCGCGCATCACGGTCCTTCCGCGACACGCCCGGTCGAGCTTTCCAACCGAACACCGCACCCCCTGGGACCTGAGGAATCGGCCTTCATTACAGGAAGATCGCTTCATGGTACGGGGCAAGGACGGAAGAATTAAGGTCTTAGCGGCAGCCAATTGACCTGGCCATGCAGCCTACGGTCCAGCAGAATCGTCTATGACGCCGTCTGATCTGGGGCGGACTACACAGCAGCTCCAAGCGGCCGAAATCGTCCACCCCAGGCTCGCTCACGGAGGCCCTTCACCCACTGTGGCGCTTGTTACCCTTCACTAGGGAAGCAGACTGGGACGTGGGCGGTGGGACGCTCAGGCCCTCATCAGTCGTTTACTAGTTCCCTGTTCGGCAATCATGATCATCCCGGAGCCGAGGTTCTTGCCGGAGGCGTCTCAAGTTCCTGAAGCGGCCGACCGGCAGAATGAGCGAGTACACAAAGAGGATTTCCTTGTTCGGACGCTGGCCGAGCTGGCTCTAGATCGCGGCCAGTGCCGGCGCTTCCCTCCGCGACCTGATGGCACGCATGGGACATGACAGCGTGTGCGCCGCGATGATCTACCAGCACCGCACGGCGGAAGCAGACCACAAGATCGCCGACGTCATGAACGGCATGATCTCACAGGCCCTACCGACCAAGGCGAGTGGTCACTGAGCAAGATCGATTGCGTTCGCTAATGGCACGTTGATGGCACGAGCCCCGTTTTCCCTGATGGGAGACGGGGCTCTTTTCGCAGGTGGGCGGTACTGGGTTCGAACCAGTGACCCCTCGCTTGTAAGGCGAGTGCTCTACCGCTGAGCTAACCGCCCGGACCGGACTACACCTTACGACACCGACCCGCCTCTCAGCACATCGAGCGACCAGTCGGCGCCCGCGTCGTGCTCTCCCGCCGCCTGCCAGCCGAGGAGCGCCGCGCCGAGCATCCCCGCCAGGGGGCCCAGGGCGGCCGGGCGCAGGGGCGGAGGCTCCCGGAAGGCCAGACGGCCGGCCAGCCGCTCCCGCAGCGGCTCGAACAGGGCCGGACCGGCCTCCGCCAGGCCGCCGCCGATCACGATCAGAGCCGGGTCGAGCACGAGCACGTACGACGCGAGGGCGATGGCCAGGGCCTCGATCGCCTCGCCGAACACCTCGGCCGCCACCGGGTCTCCCGCGGACGCGAGCTCCACGACCTCCTTCGCCGTCGCCGTACGGCCGGAGCGGGCCGTGAAGCGCCGGGCCACGGCCGAGGCGGAGGCGTAGGTCTCCAGGCAGCCGATCTGCCCGCAGGCGCACTTCTCCCCCGCCGGCCAGACGGACGCGTGCCCGAGCTCGCCGCCCCAGCCGTGCGCACCGCCGTACGGCTCGCCGCGGAGCACCACCGCGCCCGCGATGCCGGTGCCGATGGGCAGGAAGAGGAAGTCGGCGACGTCGCGCCCCGCGCCGAAGACGCTCTCGGCCAGGCCGCCCGTACGGACGTCGTGGCCGAGCCGCGCCGGGACGCCGGGAGGCGTGAACGCCTCGGCGGGCACATCGCGCCAGCCGATGTTTGCCGAGTAGACGGCGGTGGACGCGGTGACGATGCCCGGGACGGCCAGGCCCACCCCGGCGGGCTCGGTGCCGTACCGGGAGCGGCCGAGGCCGGCGATCTCACCGACGTAGGCGCGCACGGCCTCCACCACCGCGTCCGGACCGTTCTCGCGCGCTGTGGGACGCCCGGCGAGGACGGTGACCTCGCCGGCGCGGGTGACGAGGCCGCCCTTCATGGAGGTGCCCCCCACATCCAGCGCGACGACGTACGTCACGATCGGCCCAGCACCCTGTCGAGGGCCGCCTCCACCTCCGCGGCGAGGCCGGGCATGCGGGCCGGACCCGGCGGGCCGGCCGTGACGAGCGGCTCACCGTCGCGGGCGAGCCGCACCTCCCCGCAGGAACGGCACTCGATCTCCCCCAGGCGGCAGATCAGCGCGATCGAGCCGCACGAGGCGCACGTGTCGAGATCGAGGTCGTGCACACGCTGGCAGTCCGGGCAGACGAGGACCTGCGCCTCGTGGCGCACCGCGCGCTTCCAGGGACTGGCGCCGCGGACGGGGTCGGTCTGCCGGGCCCCGCACCTGTAGCAGGGCATCGTGGCCTCCAATGGGCGAGTCGGAGTCGGAGTCGGATATGTCAGTGCCCGGGGGCGGGCAATGAAACGATCAGATTTCCGCGAGCGCCTTGCGGTACTCGTCGATATCGCGTGCGGAGCCGATCGGCTTGACGACCTTCCAGCGGACGACGCCTTCGCCGTCGATGACGAACGTGCCCCGGAGCGCGAGTCCCCTGTCCTCGTCGAGGACACCGTACGCCCGGGCGACCTCACCGTGGGGCCAGAAATCCGACAACAGGGGAAACGAGAAGCCCTCCTGGTCGGCCCAGGCACGCTGGCTGAACATCGAGTCGACCGACACCGCCAGCAACTGGACGTGCGGAGGCAGGGAGCCGGCCAGCTCGTCGCGGATCGCCGCGAGCTCGCCGTGGCAGACAGGGCTGAAGGACAGGGGATAGAAGACGAGCATGACCGTCCTGCCACGCAGGCCGGAAAGACGCACGGGAACGCCGTGCTGGTCCTTGAGCGCGAAATCCGGAGCCCGCTGCCCGACCTCTATCGCCATGAGCAGTCCCTCCCCAGGTGTCCGCCCATCATCCTGCCGTACGGCATCCCCGGGCCGTACGGCAGGGCAATTCTCAGCGGCGGGCCTTCGGGGCGACGAGTCTCGTGCCCGACCAGTCCCTGGCGGCGCTCACGCTGCTCGTCTGCGACAGGCCCGCGGTCGCCGCGTCCTCACCGATGTCGCTGGGCTCCACGTGGCCGTCGCGCCCCGCCTTCGGGGTCAGCAGCCAGATCTGGCCTCCGTCGGCGAGTGCGGTCATCGCGTCGCTCAGGGCGTCGAAGAGGTCGCCATCGCCGTCACGCCACCAGAGCAGCACCACGTCGACGACGTCGTCGTAGTCCTCGTCCACCAGCTCGTTGCCGGTCAGCTCCTCGATGGACTGGCGCAGCGCCTCGTCGCAGTCCTCGTCCCAGCCGACCTCCTGCACCACCTGACCGGCTTTGAGGCCGAGTCGTTCGGCCAGGCCGCGCTCGTCCTGCGCCTGACCCGCGGTCGCGCTCACGTTCATCCCTCCTGCTTGGGGTGACCCCGCCCATATTTGCGGTTGTCCTGGCTCGTTGAGAGCCATGCTTCGGCACAGTCCACACGCTGCGACCCGTAGTCGTCAACGGTCGCCACGGTGGCTGACCCGCACCGTTATCTCTTAATCGGTCAAAAACGACAAACGTACACGCCTGTCGGGGTTGTCGACGTTGAGGTCGATCAGGGCGACCGACTGCCAGGTCCCCAGCGCCAGCCTGCCTCCGAGGACGGGAACGGTGGCGTACGGCGGAATGAAGGCGGGCATGACATGCGACCTCCCGTGCCCACGGGAGCCGTGCGCATGCCGCCACCGGTCGTCCGCCGGCAGCAGGTCGCCCAGAGCGGCGAGCAGGTCCTCGTCGCTGCCGGAGCCGAGCTCCAGCAGCGCCACGCCCGCCGTCGCGTGCGGGACGAAGACGTGCAGCAGCCCGTCTCCCCCGCACTCGCGCGCGAAATCGGCGCACTCCTCCGTTATGTCGTGCACACGTTCCCGCGCGCCGGTCCGTACCTCGATCACCGTCGATTTCACATCCGCGATATTACGATTCGCGCTGAGCTGGGAGGACGACGGCGTCCGGCCCGGGGAAGACGAGCGCCTCGTGCCCGTCCTCGTACTTCACCAGGAACGGCGGGCCGCCCTCTGGGCCGCGGACCTCGACGATGACACCGTGCTTCTCGTGGTCGCCCACTACCGCGCCGTGCACCACCAGCCGGTCCCCTACGGTTGCGTGCATCTCGATCCCCCTCTCTCCAGAGCCTGGTACGGCTATCGCCACCTGGAAAGAGGAGAAACCCTCCTCTCCACAGAGGGAGGGACAACCCATACCAAAACGTTACGCGGCCGCGAGGCCCCCGGCGGGGACGTGTGGCCCGGCGCGCGTCCGGGCCCCGCGTACCCGCCGGAGACGGGGGACGCGCGATGCGGACGGTTCCGGAGACTACGGCGGGAGCGCCGCCCGGCGGCGCCCTCCGCCCTGTCACGGCGAATCCGCCACGCCTGCCGGGTAGGCCGGGACCAGACCGGGTAGGGAGGCTCCGACCAGGCACGATGCGGTACCGATGCCTGTTGGGGTGCCCCCGGCGGCAACCGGGAATGGATGGTGAGTAAAAATCGTCCTACCATCGGTGGTCTAGGCCAAGACCTACCCCGCAGCCAGCGCGGACGGTCCGGTTACCGGGGAGTAGAGATGCGCTTTCCGGTATGACGAGACAGGATGGAAGACGACCCGCAACGCCGCGATCAAGCGCTGACCGCATCGCAGCAGGCAACACAGACGTAACAGACTCGACGAGACAAAGTCCATCTCGGAAGGCGAGACCCAGTGGCTTCCGGACGCCAGCGTTTTTCGATCATCAGTGACGGCCTACCCAGCCAGTTGCCTGATGTCGATCCGAGCGAGACCAACGAATGGCTCGAATCGCTCGACAACGTCATCAAGACCGAGGGCCGCACCCGGGCCCGCTACCTGATGCTCCGGCTGCTCGAGCGCGCCCGCGAACACCAGGTCGGCGTGCCCGGCCTGCGGAGCACGGACTACATCAACACCATTCCCCCGGAGCGCGAACCCTGGTTCCCCGGGGACGAGTACGTCGAGCGCCGCATCCGGGCCTACATCCGCTGGAACGCGGCGGTCATGGTGACCCGCGCCAACGCGCGGACCAACGTCGGCGGCCACATCGCCACCTACGCGTCCGCGGCCTCGCTCTACGAGGTGGGCTTCAACCACTTCTTCCGCGGCAAGGACCACGGGGAGTCGGGCGACCAGATCTTCATCCAGGGGCACGCGGCCCCCGGCATCTACGCCCGCGCCTTCCTGGAGGGCCGCCTCGACGCGCCGCAGCTCGACGCGTTCCGCCAGGAGCTGTCCCACGGGATCAAGGGCCTGCCGTCCTACCCGCACCCGCGGCTGATGCCGGACTTCTGGGAGTTCCCCACGGTGTCGATGGGCCTCGGCCCGATCGGCGCCATCTACCAGGCCCGGTTCAACCGCTACCTGCTCAGCCGGAAGATCAAGGACACCAGCCGCAGCCACGTCTGGTGCTTCCTCGGCGACGGCGAGATGGACGAGCCCGAGTCGCTCGGCGCGATCGGCGTCGCGGCCCGTGAGGAGCTCGACAACCTCACCTTCGTCATCAACTGCAACCTGCAGCGGCTCGACGGCCCGGTGCGCGGCAACGGAAAGATCATCCAGGAGCTGGAGTCGTACTTCCGCGGCGCCGGCTGGAACGTCATCAAGGTCGTCTGGGGCCGTGACTGGGACCCGCTGCTGGCGGCCGACGTCGACGGCGTGCTGGTCAACCAGATGAACACCACGCCCGACGGGCAGTTCCAGACCTACTCGGTCGAGTCGGGCGCCTACATCCGGGAGAACTTCTTCGGCGGCGACCCGCGCCTGCGCAAGATGGTCGAGCACATGACCGACGACGACATCCGCAAGCTGTCGCGCGGCGGCCACGACTACCGCAAGGTGTACGCCGCGTTCAAGGCGGCCCGCGAGCACGTCGGCCAGCCGACCGTCATCCTGGCCCAGACCATCAAGGGCTGGACGCTCGGCAAGGACTTCGAGGCGCGCAACGCCACCCACCAGATGAAGAAGATGAGCAAGGCCGAGCTCAAGGAGTTCCGCGACCGGCTCTACCTGCCCATCCCGGACAAGGACCTCGAGGCCGACCTCCCGCCCTACTTCCATCCGGGCGAGGACAACGACGAGATCGCCTACATGAAGGAGCGCCGGGCGGCGCTCGGCGGCTACCTGCCCAAGCGGGTAGTACGCGCCAAGCCGCTCAAGCTTCCCGGCGACCCCGTCTACTCCGGCCTGCGCAAGGGTTCGGGCAAGCAGAACGTCGCCACGACCATGGCGTTCGTCCGCCTGCTCAAGGACCTCATGCGTGACAAGGAGATCGGCGCCAGGTTCGTGCCGATCATCCCGGACGAGGCCCGCACGTTCGGTGTGGACGCGATGTTCCCGACCGCCAAGATCTACTCGCCCCACGGCCAGACGTACGAGGCGGTCGACCGCGAGCTGCTGCTGTCGTACAAGGAGTCGACCGAGGGTCAGATCCTGCACGAGGGCATCAGCGAGGCCGGCTCGATGGGCTCGGTCCTCGCGGTGGGCACGTCGTACGCCACGCACGGCGAGCACATGATCCCGGTCTACATCTTCTACTCGATGTTCGGGTTCCAGCGGACCGCCGACCAGATGTGGCAGCTGGGCGACCAGATGGGCCGCGGCTTCCTGCTCGGCGCCACCGCCGGCCGCACCACGCTGAACGGCGAGGGCCTGCAGCACGAGGACGGCCACACCCCTCTGATCGCCTCGACCAACCCCGCCGCCGTGTCGTACGACCCGGCGTGGGCGTTCGAGATCGCGCACATCGTCAAGGACGGCCTGCGGCGGATGTACGGGGAGCACCCCGAAGACATCTTCTACTACCTGACCGTCTACAACGAGCCCTACCCGCAGCCGGCCGAGCCGGAGAATGTGGACGTCGAGGGCATCCTCAAGGGTCTCTACCTCTACGCTCCGGCGGCGGGTACAGGACCCAAGGCGAACATCCTGGTGTCCGGCGTCGCCGGCCCGTGGGCGCTGGAGGCACAGCGGATGCTGGCGGAGGACTGGGGGGTGTCGGCCTCGGTCTGGTCGGCCACCTCCTGGAGCGAGCTGCGCAGGGACGCCCTCACCGTCGAGGAGCACAACCTGCTCAACCCCGACGCCGAGCAGCGCGTGCCGTACGTGACCAGCAAGCTGTCGGGCGTGCCGGGGCCGTTCGTGGGCGTCAGCGACTACATGCGCGCCGTCCCGGACCAGATCGCCCAGTGGGTGCCGGGTGACTGGTCCTCGCTCGGGACCGACGGCTTCGGCCTGTCGGACACGCGTTCGGCGCTGCGCCGCCACTTCCACGTGGACGCGGCCTCGATCACGCTGGCGGTGCTGACCCAGCTCGTGCGTCGCGGCGAGGTCAAGGCCGAGGTCCTGCAGGAGGCCGTCGCCCGCTACCACCTCAAGAACGGGGTGACCGAGGTGTCGGCCCAGCAGACCCCGGAGACCAACGACACCCAGTCGATGGGCGTCTGACCCGCGGATCCGTCCGGCGGCCCCCGCTTCGGCGGGGGCCGCCGTCGTTTCCCGCACCTTCACCGCCGAAGGCGCGGGGGTGGCCCGCCGTCGTTTCCCGCACCTTCACCGCCGAAGGCGCGGGGGTGGCCCGCCGTCGTTTCCCGCACCTTCGCCACAGATCGCTCGCCGCCGG